>JBBECJ010000323.1:0-2532 GCA_040881885.1 Thermomicrobiales bacterium
GTTGAAGTCGTGGCGCGGGGACCAACCCAGCTTCGCGATCTTGGCGAAGTCGACGCCGTAGCGGCGGTCATGTCCCGCGCGGTCGGCCACGTGCTTGATCAGGCTCCGCGGCCTGCCGACGATATCCAGCACCGTCTCCGCGACCTCGATGTTGTAGCGGTGGTTGTTCGCGCCGATGTTGTAGACCTCGCCGGGTGCGCCTTCGTGGAGGAGCAGGTCCAGCGCCTCGCAGTTGTCCTCCACGAACAGCCAGTCGCGCTGCTGGCGTCCGTCGCCGTAGATCGGCAGCGGCAGGTCCTGCAGGGCGTTCGTCGTGCAGAGCGGCACGAACTTCTCGACGTGCTGCCGCGGCCCGACGTTGTTCGCCGGGCGCGCCACGACGACAGGCAAGTCGTACGTCTCCACGTAAGCGATCACCTGCATCTCCGCGCCGGCCTTGCTGGCGCTGTACGGGCTGCGCGGCCGCAGGGAGTCCGTCTCGAGAGAGAACTGGCCGTCGGGCACGTCGCCGTACACTTCGTCGGTCGAGATGTGCAGGAACTTCTGCAGGCGCGGGTTCTTGCGCGCCGCTTCCAGGAGCACGAACGTCCCCAACACTTCTGTCGTGATGAAGGCGCCGGACTCCAGCAGCGAGCGGTCGACGTGGCTCTCGGCCGCGAAGTGGCAGATGTAGTCGGCCTGCGCGACCAGATCGCCAACGGCGTCCGGGTCGCAGACGTCGCCCTGCATGAACCGATAGCCTTCGTCATGCTCCACGTCGCGCAGGTTGTCCGGGTTCCCCGCGTAGGTCAGCTTGTCGAGGTTGATCACCTTCGCGTCCGGGTGCTCCCGCAGCAGCCGCTGGATGAACGTGCTCCCGATGAACCCGCAGCCGCCGGTGACCAGGTACGTGCTCACGCGGCTCCCTCTGTCACCCTGACGAAGGAAGCATGCCCTGAGCGCGGCGAGAGCCGCAGTCGAAGGGGGCCTGTCCTCACCACGACGGCTGGCTGTGTAATCAGCCGCCGGGACACTGTGCGTCGCCGCCCTGTCCTGGACGGCCCCGGGGGCTGGTTCAACGGCCCGGCGCCCGTCTGAGGACAGATACTTCGCTGCTCGCTCAGCATGACACTAGCCCTCGGGCATCTCGATCCGGCTGTGGTCGCCGAGGGTCAGGCTGTAGCTGCCGCCGGCGCTGTGGCCGCCGTGCAGCTCGACGTTGCGCCCGATCATGCTCTTCACGACCGGCCAATGCAGGTCCTCGATCCGGCTGTCCTCCATCACGATGCTGTCCTCGATGCGGCAGCCCTTGATCCGGCAGCGGGCGTCGATCGACGAGTTCGGGCCGATGTAGGAGCCGATGACCTCTGCATCGCGGCCGATGATCAGCGGCCCGCGCAGGACGCTGTCCTCGACGCGGGCGCCGGCTTCGACGATTACCGGCTCGTGGACGCGGGACTTCTCGTCGATCGTCCCGTCGCGGCGCGGCTCGATCGTCGCCAGCACTGTACGGTTCGCGTTCAGCATGTCGTCCATCTTCCCGGTGTCGATCCAGTAGCGGTCCAGCACCTCGGCGTCGACGCGGCGGCCGCTGTCGATCAGCGCCTGGATCGCGTCCGTTATCTCCAGCTCGTTGCGCCAGGAGGGCGTCAGGCCGGCGATCACCTCGTGCACAGCGGGGTCGAACATGTAGATGCCGACGACGGCCAGGTTGCTCGCTGGCTCGCGCGGCTTTTCGACTATCCTGATGACGCGCCCGTCCGCCATCTCGGCGATGCCGAACGCCTCCGGGTTGGGCACCGGGTGGAGCAGGATCTGCGACGAGCCTTCGTTCGCACAAAAGCGCTGCACGTAGGACTCGATGCCGCCCATCAGGAAGTTATCGCCCAGGTAGAGCACGAACGGCGACTCGCCGAGGAATTCATGCGAGATCGCCACGGCGTGCGCGATGCCCAGCGGCTCGTCCTGCTGGATGTAAGTGATTTCGGCGCCGAACCGGGAGCCGTCGCCGACAGCCGCCTGCACCTGCTCGCCCGTGTCACCGATGACGATGCCGATCTCCGTGATCCCACTCGCGACGAGTTGCTCGATCGTGTAGAAGATAACCGGCTTGTTGGCGATCGGCACGAGCTGCTTGGCGTTCGTGTAGGTGAACGGGCGCAGGCGGCTGCCCTTGCCACCGCTCAGCACGAGGCCCTTGAGCGTGCCCTCGCGCCCGGCGGTGGCCCCGGCGCCGGTCGCTTTCTTCGTACTGGTTGCCGTCGTTGTCATCTGCTTAGACTAACGGCCGCTCTTTCGGACGGTTACGCGCGTGCCAGAGGAGAGCCTTCAGCTCGGGTGCCGCGCGCGTGAGGCGGGCCGGGTTGCGCGCGAAGTACCAGGGCGCGTGCACGAACACCTGCACGAAAAGAGCCGTCACGAACTGCAGCGGCGTCCCCCGCTTGCGCACGAAGAGGATCGCGTTGCGCCGGAAGAGGTACTGGAAGCGGGCGCTGGGCTTCTGCACGCGCTCTGCCTTGTGCCAGATGCGCGACTGCGGGACGTAGTAGCAGT
>JBBECJ010000324.1:0-2531 GCA_040881885.1 Thermomicrobiales bacterium
AGACGCCCTTTCCATGACAGCCAGGAACGATGGCGACGAGTACGTCCTCAACGGCGAGAAACGCTTCGTTCCGTTCGGGCACACGGCCGATGTCATCCTCGTCGCGGTCCGCTCCGGCGAAGGCCACTCGCTGATCGCCGTCCCGAAGGGCGCGAGCGGCCTGACGGTCACGCTGACGCCGGTCCTCGACCTGACTTCGAAGACGGCGACACTGACGTTCAACAATGTCCGCGTTCCCGCCGAGAACCTGGTCGGCGCTGAGGGTGGAGCCTGGGAGGCGATTGACGCGACGCTGCTGGCGGCGGCGGTCGGCGCCAGCGCCGAGATGCTGGGCGCCTCGCGCAAGTCGCTGGAGATGTCGACCGACTACGCCAAGGTCCGCAAGCAGTTCGGGCAATTCATCGGCCAGTTCCAGGCCGTAAAGCACATGCTGGCCGAGATGCTGGAGCAGGTCGAAAACGCCCATGCCGCCGTCTACTACGCCGCCTGGGCGCTGGACGCGGACGCGGCCGACAAGAGGATGGCCGCCTCGGTCGCCAAGTCAACCCTCAACGAGTCATCCAAGAAAGTCTGCGGCGACGCGATCCAGGCGCATGGCGGCATCGGTTACACCTGGGAGTACGACCTGCATCTGTACTGGAAGCGCGCCAAGTACTACGAGCCGCTCTTCGGCGACACCGCCTACCACCGCGAGAGGGTCCTCGAAGAGGCCATCCACGGCCGCGGCGGCGCGCTGACCGAGGCGGTGGTGTAACGAGTTGAAAGGAGAAAGTGCTGAGGAGAAAGGAGTTGGCATGCCAGCGGCCAGGCACTCCTTTCTCCTTAGCACTTAGCACTTTCTCCTACGTAAGGAGCAAGCATGAGCGACACGACAGCCGAGCGGGTGGTGACGACGGTCGAGGAGCTGAAGGGGTTGATCGGCCAGGAGATCGGCGTCAGCGACTGGCTGGAGATCACCCAGGAGCGCGTCAACCAGTTCGCCGACGCGACCGGCGACCATCAATACATCCACGTTGACCCTGAGCGCGCCAAGTCGACCTTCTTCGGCGGAACGATTGCCCACGGCTACCTGACGCTTTCGCTGATCCCGCATCTGTCATCAACGCGGCAAGGGGTCAGGATCGACCTGGGCGGCAAGATGGGCGTCAACTACGGGCTGAACAAGGTGCGCTTCACCGCGCCGGTGCCGGTCGGCAAGCGCATCCGCTCGCGGACGACGCTGCTGGCGGTCGAGGAGATCGGCGACCGCGCCGTCCAGACGACGAACCAGGTGCTGATTGAGGTCGAGGGCGGCGACAAGCCGGCCTGCATCGCCGAGACGCTCGGCCGCACCTACTTCTAGGACGGTTGATGGACCTCGTCGAGCGACTCATCGGCCACGACCTTTGGACGACCGGCGAACTGCTGCGCCGCTGCCGCGAGTTGTCGGACACGCAACTCGACCAGGATATCGACATCGACCACCGAACAGTGCGGGCGACGCTGACGCACATGATCTGGAACATCGAAACCTGGTCGGACCTGATGCTTGGCGTGCCGATTGACCGCAACATCGAACGTTCTGAAACGCTGGATGGGCTCGCACAGCGACACCAACTCGCCGGCAAGCGGTTCCACGCGCTGGCGCGACGGTTGGCGGACGGAAACCGGCTTGAGGAAACGTGGACCGATGTCCTCGACCAACCGCCAACGGAGAAGACCTACGGCGGCGCGATCGCCCACGTCATCACCCACGACATGCACCATCGCGCGCAACTGCTCTACATGCTCGACAAGCTCGGCCTGCGGGCCCTTCCGGAGGGCGATCTGCTCGGCTGGGAAATGAACTACCGGTTTCAGTGAGGACGAGGACACCCGACGAACGTTCCCCCTCCGAGTAGGGCAGGGGGTCAGGGGGAGGGGTTTAGATGGCGACGGAACAACGAACGGACGTCGATGAACAGCAGGCGTTCACACGCGCGATGGACGCGCTGTTTCATCCGAAGCGAATCGCGATCGTTGGGGCGACTCCCCGGCTCGGCTTCGCCAACGGCATCCACCGCCTGATTCTGAACGGCGGCTACGAGGGCGAGGTCTACGGCGTTAACCCAAACTACCAGGAGGTGCTCGGCTCGCCGTGCGTCCCGACGCTGGAGGATGTGCCGGGCGGGGCCGACAAGGCGATCGTCGTCGTCCCGAGCCAGCATGTGATGAACGTCCTCGCCCAGGCCGAGCGCTCCGGCGTTAAGGCCGTCAACATCATCACCTCCGGCTTCGGCGAGCAGGCCGACGACGAGGCCCGCGAACGGCAGGACGAGATTCGCCGTTTCGCCGACCGGACCGGCATCCGGATCGTCGGGCCGAACTGCCTCGGCATCATCAGCACGCCGGCGAAGATGATCGCCAAGTCGGGTCCGTATACAACCATCAAGCGCGGCCCGATCGGGATCGTCTTCCAGAGCGGCCTGCTGGCCTATTCGGTCGTCCTGCCGCCGCAGGACCGCGGCTTCGGCTACACCTACGTCGTCACGACCGGCAACGAGGCCGACCTC
>JBBECJ010000325.1:0-2521 GCA_040881885.1 Thermomicrobiales bacterium
TCTCCGGCTTCATCGGCGAGTTCCTGGCGTTGCTGGGCGCGTTCCGTGAGTACCGCTGGGCCGGAGTGCTCTCGATGACTGTTGTCATTCTCTCGGCCTGGTACATGATGTGGATGTTCCAGCGCGTCATCTTTGGCCGCGCAGCCGGCGAACCGCCTGATCCGCACGACGGAGCGTTGACCGAGGAGGAGCGGGCGACGCTGGCTGCGTACGGCGGACACGGAAACGATCACGGCCACGGCCAGGCCGTCCCGGCTGTGTCCGGCGCCTCTGACGTTCCGGACGAGGGCGAGGAGAATCTGGACAGCGAACACGTTCCGGACATCCACGCCGAGAGCGAGCATGACGCCGGGGAACATGCGGGTGGACGCCTGCAGATGCCGGACTTGAACACGAACGAGTTGTTCACGCTCGTCCCGTTGCTGATCCTGACGATTCTGCTGGGCGTTTATCCTGGCCCGGTCATGGACTACATGCAGGCGACGCTCGAAGCGATACTCGTCCCGTTCAACAGCGCCGGCGTTTAGGAGATCACGCGCCGTTGAACACGGCGACTGGCCGACTGGCTGACTGGCTGACACGCTGACGGGCTGATAGCTAACAGGGGGAACTTCGGTGCCGCAGATCTTCGAGCAGGTGAATCCAGACCTGACGCTTGCGATCCCGCAGTTGATCGTGCTGGGGCTGGCGTTGCTGCTGCTGCTGGCCGATGTCGCGCTGCCGCGGGCGCGTCACGGGTTGCTGACGTGGATCACGCTGGCGGGTTTCTCCGCCGCGCTGGTGGCTACCCTCTACCACGTCTACGACAACACCAACGACTCGACCTTCAACACGCCCGGCTATGGCGACATGTTCCTGGCAGACGGGTTCAGCTTCTTCATCAGCATCGTCGTCCTGACTGGCGGCATCCTGTCGGTCATGATCTCCAGCAGCTACCTGCAGGGCCGCTCCGAGCATCAAGGCTCGATGCCGTTGGCCGAGTACTACGCGCTGCTATCGTTCTCGGTCCTCGGGACGATGATCACCGGCGCGGCGGGTGACCTGTTGCTGGTCTTCCTTGGCATCGAGATGTCCTCGCTGGCCGTCTACGCGCTGACCGGCTATGCGCGCCACCGGACGACATCGCTCGAAGGCGCGCTCAAGTATTTCCTGCTTGGGCTGTTCGCCTCGGCGATCCTCGTATACGGGATGGCCTGGATCTATGGAGCGACCGGCACGACCAATCTGGACGGCATCGCGATCGCCCTTTCCGGGCAGGTGACTGATGGAGATGTCGAAGCGTCGCTGCTGCTGGCGCTGTTGCTGCTGGTGGTTGGCCTCGGCTTCAAGGTCGCGGCTGTCCCGTTCCACATGTGGACGCCGGACGCCTACCAGGGCGCTCCGACGCCGGTCTCGGCCTATATGTCGGTCATTCCGAAGGTGGCCGGGTTCGCGGCGATGATCCGTGTCCTCGTTCAGGGGCTGGCGCCGCTGAGCGACGAGTGGATCATCATCATCTCGATTCTGGCCATCATCACGATGTCGTTTGGCAACATCGTCGCGATCGCCCAGCGCGACGTGAAACGTATGCTGGCCTATTCGTCGATCGGCCATACTGGCTTCATCCTGGCCGGTGTCGCTGCCTTCTCAACGATCACGCCCGAGGGAGAGAACTCAATCTCGTCGGTGCTCTACTACCTGTTCGCCTACGCGATCATGAACATCGGCGCCTTTGCCGTCGTCACCTGGCGGCAGCATCAGGGCTATGGCACGAACGTCGAAGATTTCAACGGTCTCGGCGCCAGCTCGCCGCTGACGGCGCTGGCGATGACGATCTTCATGCTCTCGCTGATGGGTCTGCCGCCGCTGGTCGGCTTCTACGGCAAGTACTACATCATCCTGGCGACGATAGAGGCGGACATGATCTGGCTCGCGATCGCGATCGTCCTGGCGTCAGCGGTCTCGGCCTTCTTCTACCTGCGGATCGTGGCCGCGATGTACTTCGCGGAGGCATCCACGCCGGAAGCGGCGCCGTTGCGGACACCGATGCTCGGCTTTGGCGTCATGACAATGGCGCTCGGCACGATCTTCTTCGGCATATTCTCCGGGCAGATCGCGGACCTCGCCAATCGCTGGGTCCAGGCGTTCTCGATCTCGATCTAGCCAGATCGCATGGCGGGTGACTGGCGCGACAGATACATCCACGGCGGGCTCGTCATCTGGCCACCGGATGCCGTGCGAGCCGTCGTCAATCCGCTCCGCGAACAGTACGATCCCGCCTCGGCCGCCGCTTGCGAGGCGCACATCACACTGACACAGCCATTCGTCACCGAACCGACGGACGCCGATCTGGTGGTCATTGCGCGTGTCCTGGAGCGTTTCGAGCCGATTGAAGTCTCGTACGGTCCGCTGGACACGTTTCTGCCGCATCCCTGCGTCTACCTCGCGATCGCGCCGGTCGCGCCGCTGACGGCGCTCCACGAGGCGCTACAAGCCACCGGGCTGTTCCATCCAGTTCCCGAACACCACCAACGCTTCGTGC
>JBBECJ010000326.1:0-2520 GCA_040881885.1 Thermomicrobiales bacterium
CGCCGACGCGAGCCAGTTCTCGGTCCAGCCGGTCGCGCTCGTCCATCTCGTCCTGCCGACCATCTACGGCTCGAACCCGACCGACTACTGGGGCGCCTTCTCGAACACCGAGATCTGGGGCTACACCGGCGTCCTGGCGCTGGCGCTGGCGGCCTTCGGCTTGCTCGTCCAACCGTCGCGGACGCGCATCTTCTGGTCGCTGTTGGCGGCCGTCGCGCTGCTGTTCCTGCTTGGGCCGTTCGCGTCGGTGCATGGCTGGGCCTACGCCTTCCTGCCCGGCTACGACCGGGTGCGCGGGGCGGGCCGCGCCTTCATGGTTTTCGACCTGGCCGTCGCGCTGCTGGCCGGCTGGGGGTTGGCGGCGCTGCTTTGCGAGCGCGAGCGTTGGAGCGTGCGGCAGGCAGCGGCGCTCAAATGGGGCATCGTCGGGCTGGCGGGCGCGCTGGCGGTCGTCGTTGGATTCGTCATCCCGCTCCTGACGGCCAACGTCGTCAACGACAGCGAGGCGCTCAACCGGCCCGTCATCGCGCTCGACAACGCGATCCTGCTCGCGCTCTGGCTGGCGCTCGGGCTGGCCGTAGCCGCCGCGATCTGGCGCGGAGCGTTGCGCGGCGGCTGGCTCGCGCTGGCCATCTTCGCCGTCGTCGTGCTCGACCTCTTCCACGCCACCGCTCCCTTCAACCCGGCCATCGACGATGTCCTGGCCGGCTACCGGCATCCAGAGGCGATCGAGTTCCTGCGCGAGCGTTACGCCGCAGACGGCCCGTTCCGAATCGAGGCAATCGCCCCCAACTGGCAGCCCAACACCGCCCAACTGGCCGGGCTGGACGACATCAGCGGCCTGGTCGACCCACTGGCGCTGGCGGATTACGACGGCTACCTCTTCCGCGCCCGCGAGGATCGCGCCTCCGAGGAGTACCGCAACCTCAACGCGCGCTACCTCGTCGCCGCCGTGGATCAGGTCCCTCCGGCGGGCTACGGCGAGGCGCTGCGGACCCCCACTGGCCTCGTCATCTGGGAAGCGCCCGACCCGCGCCCACGCGCCTGGATCGACGGCAGCGACGTGCCAATCACCGTCTCGCAGGCCGATCCCGACCGGCTGACGCTGACGCTGCCGGCCGATTCGCCCGGCGGCGAGCTGATCGTCTCGCAGGTAAGCTACCCCGGCTGGTCAGCCACCCTCGACGGCGATGACATCGAGCTGAACGAGCATGACGGCGCCCTCCAGTCGTTCGATGTCCCCAGCGGCCCTCTGACAATCGAGCTCACCTTCCGCCCGAACCATTGGACGCTCTACATCTCGGTTACAGCCATCAGTGCCTTCATTTGGCTCGCCGCGCTCGTCTTCACATTGGCGCGGGCACGCCGACGGAGTATCGTCACACCATGAACGCAACTGATGTGCTGGATCTCCAGCCCCAACAACTCAGTACCCAGCACTCAGCACTCAGCACGTCCCTCTCTATCGTCGTTCCGCTGCTGAACGAGGCCGAGAGTCTGTCGCCGCTCTACCGCGAGATCGCCGCCGCGCTGGCCGGGATGAACCTGCCGGGCGGCGTCGAGATCATCTTCATCGATGACGGTTCGACCGACGCGTCGCCGCGGGTCCTGCGCGAGCTGCACGAGGCCGACCCGCGTGTCCAGGTCATCCAGCTCCGGCGCAACTTCGGCAAGTCGGCCGCGCTGGCGGCCGGCTTCGCGGCGGCCCGCGGCGAGCTTATTGTCACCCTCGACGCCGACCTCCAGGACGTGCCGTCCGAGATCCCAACCCTGCTCCGGCCGCTGCTCTCCGACGAGGCCGATCTCGTCTCCGGCTGGAAGGCCAACCGGCAGGACCCGCTCTCGAAGACGCTGCCGTCGACGCTCTTCAACTGGGTCGTCCGCGTCGTCTCCGGCGTCCCGCTGCACGACTTCAACTGCGGCTTCAAGGCCTACCGGCGCGAAGTCGTCGAGGAAGTGCCGCTCTACGGCGAGATGCACCGCTACATCCCGGTCCTGGCCCACTTCCGCGGCTTCAAGGTCGCCGAGGTCCGGGTGCCGCACCGCGCCAGGAAATACGGCCAGAGCAAGTTCGGCCCGGGCCGCTTCGTGCGTGGCTTCTTCGACCTGCTGACCGTCGTCTTCCTGACCCAGTACACCCGCCGCCCGCTGCACCTCTTCGGCCTGATCGGGATGCTCACCTTCGGCCTCGGCTTCGCGATCGACGCCTACCTGGCCTTTCTCAAGCTCGCCCTCGGCGAACCGATCGGCAACCGCCCGCTGCTGACCTTCGGCGTCCTGCTGATGATCGTGGGCTCGCAATTCGTCGTCTTCGGCCTGCTCGGCGAAATGATCGCCCACCATGCCAGGACCAGCGGCGACCCCCGCCACCCACGCGACTACTCCATCCGCCGCGTGCTGCGGCGAGACGAGTAACGAGTGCTGAGTGCTGGGTAATGAGTAACGAGGAGTTTGTCTGCCCGCTGTGTGGGGGGCGGGAGGCGCGGGTGGAGGTTGAGTTTCCTCGTGCCGCAAACCCCT
>JBBECJ010000327.1:0-2514 GCA_040881885.1 Thermomicrobiales bacterium
GTGATCTTGCCGGTGTTGTAGGTCTTGACCACGTTCGTGGCTTCGATGATGTGGTCGGTCGGCGTCGCCGCGTGGATGCTATGGGTTACGGTCGTCGCGCGGCTCTGCTCAATCGCTACGGTCATGCGGAATACCCTTCCTTTGATTTCTGATTTCGCGTCTGGTCGCGTGTCAGCCGGTCAGCCGATCGTCCCTCGGAGCGCTGTGCTGACCGGCTGACTAACTGACCGGCTGACCAGCTAAACGAGCTGGCTGAGCCGCTCTCGGTACTCTTCGCCGTCGATCTCGCCGCGTGCGTAGCGCTCGGCGAGGATGCCCTGCGCCCGCTCGATCGGTGTTGGTTCGCGGTGGCCCCAGGCGTTGCGGCGCATGAACCAGAAGAACAACACGAACAGAGCGATGAAGAACAGAATCATGATGATCCTCCCTATCCACCAGTACTCGCTGTCTCCCCATGGACCATCGTGGTTGAGGAGGACGAGGCTGTTTGCCAACGTATCGATCGACATCACGCTTTTCCTTTCTGTCGAATACCGTCTCGATACGGCACTAGTTTGATTCTGGGACGGCAACATCAACGCACTGTTGGGGCAAACCTCAACAGTCGCTCAACAGCCTGTTGCAGCTTCGTCAGATGGCTTCCCGGGCATGGCAACCAGTCGCGACGGTCGTCCATACTGCATGCGCTGGGCAGGCACGCAGCCCAGGAGATGGGATGGACAGCGATGGAACAGCAGTCGACCGTTTTGGTCGTCGATGATGAAGAGGACATCGTCACGCTGATGCGTGACTTCTTGGAAGCGGCCGGTTACACGGTTCTGACGGCAGCGGACGGGCCAACTGCGCTCGACCTCTTGCGCCACGAGCCGGTCGATTGCCTGCTGCTGGACGTGATGATGCCGGGCATCAGCGGCTTTGAAGTGCTGCGTCGGATCCGCGAGACGCGCGACGTGCCGGTCCTCTTCCTGAGCGCGAAGCAGGAGGACAGCGACAAGATCCGCGGGCTGGGACTCGGCGCCGACGACTACATCGTCAAGTCAGCGACACCCGGCGAAGTCGTCGCGCGCGTCAAGGCCGTCCTGCGGCGGTCGGGCCGTGACGAGGCGCCGGCGGCGCTGCTGGACTTCGGACGACTCGCTATCGATGTCCGCGCCCACGAAGTCCGCGTCGATGGCGAGCCGGTCTCGTTCACTGCCCGCGAGTTCGAGCTGCTTCACCTGCTGGCCGAGTCGCCGCGTCAGGTCTTGACTCACGAGCTACTTTTCGAGCGCCTCTGGGGCGCCTACGGGGACCGGCACACGCTGACGGTCCACATCGGCCGGCTACGCGAGAAGATCGAGGAAGACCCGGCCAACCCTCGCTACATCACGACCGTCTGGGGCGTCGGCTACCGTTTCGAGGGTGAGCGGCGGTCGTGAACACCGAAAGCGGGCCGCGAACACTGCCTATGCGCCGCTGGCTTGCGCTCGCGCTGCTCGTGACATTCCTTGTCCCGGCCTGCGTCATCGTCATCTTCGCCGTCGCGTCCGTGCGCGAGAATCCGCACGATGCCAAGGACGAGGCGGCCGACCGCCTTCGGGACGATGCCGAACGCTGGCACGATTCCGCGTGGCAGGAGATTATGCGATCGGATCTTGCCCGAGACAATGTCGCGTTCATCCTGTTCGAAGGTGATCGGGAGATCTACCGCAGCGCCGCCGATCCATTCACTGGCGCGAATGGGGACCGGAATGTGCGCGAGGTAAAGCGGGTCGTGATCCGGGATTCCGATCCGGAGCAGATCGCCTATGTCTACGCGGACGAGGATGTCGGGCCACCGGACGAGGTTCCAGTTCAATTCATTCCGATCGTTGGTCTGACGACACTTGGCCTCACCCTGGTCGGCATCGCGTGGTTCATGGGCCGGACGATCCTGCGGCCTTTGGCCGCCACCAGCCAGGCGGCGCGGCAGGTCGCCGGCGGCGATCTCGACATCGCGCTGCCCCGCTCGCGTGTGCGCGAGGTCGATGAGGTCAACAGCGCGTTCGACGCGATGAGCTACGCGCTGCGGACATCACTGGAAGAACAGGCCGAACTGGAGCAGGAACGCCGGCTCTTCATCGGCGCCGTCGCCCACGACCTGCGAACGCCGCTGTTCGCCCTGCGCGGCTACCTCGAAGGTATCGAATCCGGAGTCGCCAACACCCCTGCACAGCGCGCGCGCTACCTTTCCGTCGCGCGCGAGAAGGCCGACGCCCTCGAACGGCTCATAAGCGACCTGTTCGACTTCAGCCGGCTGGAGTACCTCGACCAGACGCCGCACCTGGAGCCGCTCGACCTTGTCGCGCTCCTGCGCAAGCTCGTGGACGAGATGCAGCCCCAGGCAAGCGCGAAGGGCGTCACGCTCTCGCTCGCCGCTGGGTCGGAGCCGTGCGCGATCAGCGGCGACAGCCACCTGCTGACCCGCGCGATCGAGAACCTGCTCGACAACGCCCTGCGGTTCACGCCGCCCGGCGGCAGCGTTGTAGTGGACTG
>JBBECJ010000328.1:0-5845 GCA_040881885.1 Thermomicrobiales bacterium
CGCCCTCCTGCGCCGTGCAGCGATACCAGAGGAGCCACACCGAACGGTTTTCACACCGGTTCGCGCCTAACGCCATAGAGGAGGACTGAGATGACCTGCCATATGCAGTTGGTTCGCGAGGGAAAGGGAGACGTGCTTCATCCGATCGGAGAGGTTATCGCCGACGCCGGGGTGATCGGCTTCATGAATGACTTCGGTCTCGGTGGGGTCATCGCTGTCACGCCGGTCAGCGGATATGGTGACTACTCGTTCCTCGTCACGTTTTCCTTCGACGGTTCCGACGCGATCGGCGAAGCATCGTACTTGACGACCTTCGATCCTCACCGTGCGTTTCCACGTGTCCCATGCTGGTCAACTCCGTTTCCCGAACCACGCGAGCGACGAATTGGGATGTAGTTCCTTGTGCTGCTCCTGCTACTGCGTTGGAACGCTCGCGCCGCAAGGAGAACGGAGGCACGGCTGCACATGCGCTACTACGCGCTTGCCTGCGATTTTGACGGCACGGTCGCCTGGAACGGTCGGGTGGATCAGGCGACCGTCGCCGCCCTGTGCCGGGTGCGTGACAGTGGCCGGCGGCTGATCCTCGTCACCGGACGCGAACTGGATGATCTCATCGATCAGTTTCCGTCGCTCGACCTGTTCGATCGCGTGGTCGCTGAGAACGGCGCCGTCATCTACCGGACCGAGACGAATGACCAGCGCGTGATCGGTGATCCGCCGCCGCCGGCCTTCATCGAGGATCTGCACAAGCGCGGCGTCGCGCCAATCGCAGTCGGCGACGTCGTCGTCGCAACCTGGCATCCGCATGAGGCCGCCGTCCTCGATACGATCGAGCAGCACGGCCTTGAGCACCACGTCGTGTTCAACAAGGGCGCGGTCATGGTCTTGCCGGCCGTCGTGAACAAGGCGACCGGACTGGTTGCCGCGCTCAACGAGTTGCGGCTCTCACCGCGGAATACCGTCTGTGTCGGTGATGCCGAAAATGATCAGGAGATGTTTCGCGCGTGTGAACTGTCCGTGGCGGTCAACAACGCGCTCGCAACAGTGAAGACCAACGCCGGCCTGGTGACCGAGGGGCACCACGGGGCAGGCGTCGTCGAGCTGGCCGACCAACTGATTGCCGGCGATCTCTCCGCGTCCGACGGCTGCCTGCGCCGGCACGACATCCTCCTTAGTCGAAGCGAGACCGACGATCCGATCCACTTCCACCCGCATGGGACCCGCATGCTGCTTGCGGTGCGCCAGCGAGTGGAAAGTCGATGCTGGCCACGGGCATGATCGAACGGCTCACCGCCCACGGCTACCAAGTCTGTGTCATCGATCCGGAAGGCGATTACGGCACCGTCTCGGACATCATCCAAGTCGGTGATAGCCAACCGGCGCCGAGCGTTGAGGAAGTCGCGCAGCTGTTGGAGTATCCATCGCACAGTGTCGTCGCGAACCTGCTCGGACTCCCGTTCGACGAGCGACCCACCTTTCTGACCGACCTGTGTGGAGCGATCAATCGCCTCCGCGATCGGACCGGATGTCCACACTGGCTGGTCGTTGACGAAGCCCATCACCTGCTGCCTCAGGACGCAGCCGCACCGTGTTGTGCGTTGCTCACCGGCATGCCCGGCCTGCTGCTGATCACCATCGACCCACGGCATCTCGCGCCGGGGGCTGTCCAGGCGGTCAACCTCGTCATCGCCATCGACGCTCAACCGTCCGCGACGATGCAATCGGTTGCTGAGACCCGGAAGGTATCGCTCCCCGGACAGCCGCCAGATGCACTGACCGTCGGCGAGGGTGTCATCTGGGACCTTTCGCGCGACAGTCATCTCGTCCACTTTTGCGCGGCGCCATGCCGGTCACGCCACCGCCGCCACCGTCGCAAATATGCCGAAGGCGACATGGGCTGGGAGCGGAGCTTCTATTTCACTGGTCCGAACGGCCAGCACTACCTCCGGGCAAGGAATCTGATCGCGTTCTTGGACATCACGGATCGCGTGGACGATGAGACCTGGATCTATCACGCCCACCGTGGTGACTACTCGCACTGGATCCACGATGCCATCGGCGATGCTGAACTCGCCGGCGATGTCGCCGAGATCGAATCCTCGCGGTGGACATCTGCCGAGGAGCGCCGCGCGCAACTGCGCCGCGTGATCGAGCAGCGCTATACCCTGCCCGTCTGATGATTCCCTTACACGGTCTGCCCACTGTCATGAGTTTGTTATGGATCAGGCCAACGCAAGACACATCTGTGATGCATACCCCGCTAGGATCGTTGAGATCCACCGTCGAGGCGCTCGACGCGGAAAGAGCCTCTCTGGTGAACCACGAGCGTCAATTTGCCGCCGATGTTGTGAGAGGGGGAGTTCCATGTAATACCACCTGGCAGCACTACCACCAGCGTGGATCGAGGTCCAGTGCTTCATGGTGGATGCTGCATGTTGTCGGTGATTGAATTGAAGGAGACCACATGAGCACGACGATGACGATGGAACACGCGAAGCGGCATTGCGCCGACGCCAGCGGCATATCGAACGTGGCCTACGACGCGCTGGCGATCCTGACGAACAAGTTGCAGGGCATCGCGGCGATCGAGGAGTACAAGCTCGATGCGCGTGAGGCCGGTGACCAGCAGTTCCTCGACGTATTGCAGGACCTTGAGCGGCGCGCCTGCGAGGATGTCGTCCGCCTGCAGGGATTGGCGGCCGCCTACCTGGCGTAGCCCTGAGGCGACTCGCAGTTTCCACCCGCCCGCAAGCGCGGACCGATGATGACGTAACGGCCGAGCGGACTGAGAAGGAGCACGACGATGGTCATGACCATGAAGACACACAAGAGTGACGTCGAGATCCAGCGCGACGTCATGGACGAGATCGACTGGGACCCGGAGGTGGAGGTCACCGATGTCGGCGTCGAGGTCGATGATGGGGTGGTGACGCTGACCGGTACCGTCGACCACTACGCCACCAAGCAGGCCGCCGAGCGGGCAGCATTCCAGGTCGATGGCGTCCGTGCCGTCGCCAACGACATCACGATTCACGCCATGTGGGACGATGCACGAACCGACACCGACGTTGCCAAAGCGGTCGCCAACGTCCTCGAGTACAACACGACGATCCCGGCCGGGGCGATCGACACGCGCGTGGCCAACCACTGGGTCACCCTGACAGGGGAGGTCAACTGGGACTTCCAGCGACAGGCAGCGGAGAAGGCCGTCAAGCGCATCCACGGCGTCACCGGAGTCTTCAACAGCATCACCGTGAAGCAGCCGCAGGTGTCAGCCACGGAGGTCAAAGACGGGATCGCGCGGGCACTGGTGCGCAGCGCCGAGATCGACGCTGCTCACATCTCGGTCGACGTCCACAACGGCCAGGTGACACTCAGAGGTACGGTGCAGTCCTGGGCCGAACGGCAAGAAGCACAGTCGGCAGCCTGGAAGGCTCGAGGCGTGACGATGGTCCGCAACGAGATCGCGATTCAGCCCAAGTAATCCTCGGGTGAGGTGGCGGCGAATCGCTGGCGCTCTTGGCAGCACCTTCCACTTCAGGTCCAGCCGCCGTTGGTAAAGCTGACGGCGGCTGGACGTAGAGGACGAGTCGACATGCTCTACCGTCTGGCCGCCGTGCCGGCAGCGCACACGATCATGAGCGTTTTCGAGCCGCTGTCGGCGCTGGTTTTCCAACGTTACAGCACACCAGCAGAAGCGTGCACGACGACATACATGCCAGCCTCTTTCCCATCCCTCCCCCAGAAGCGAGTGCCCCACCTCGCCGCCTTCGTCATGCTCACTTCACTGTGCCAGGATGACATAGTCGCCGTATTGGAACTCGCGCGGCGCCCCTGATGACGAGCTGACACAGACACTGTGTCGAACGAGCGTCGTCGCGAGTGCAGCCTTCTACCGTTCGCGGAGAATAGCGCGATGCTGGGCAGCACGCCTCGCGTGCTGATCTAACGAATGGATTCAGTCTGTCCCATTAGATGAACCAATCCGGGGGAAGCAAGACACTGATGTGGTCGGAGTCTCAGACCAACTGGACCGATAACCGGAGGCAGGTCACCCCTGCTCTCCCTAATCGCCTCCTGCGCTCACCTGCACGTGCCAGCAGCCATGATCCTGACCGTTGATCCGATCTCCGCAAGATAGAAGGGCAGTTGCCGTCCATCCTCCAACGCGAGGACGAGCAAGTCTGTCTCCTCGCCGGCGTCAAACAGACCTCCGCTGAGGATCTCGAGCCGGCCGCTGAAGTCGTTGTTGGACTCATCGACCACTGGCGAGGAACTCGACGATCGCCTTCGTGGCGTCATCGGCCGAATCTCCAGCGAGTACCGGACAGTGGCAACTGGGTTCTGACCCCGAAAGACCGTGCCGACTCCGCACGTCGATTCTGTGTTGTAGCGGTCGTAAGGAGTTGTCATACCTACCTCCCTCGCGGAACGTTCGTCCTACGCTGACCTGACCGGCGTTCACGAGTAACGGTCAGTCGTGATTCTCAGGCGACATCCGAGCGAGTCGGCGCCGCGGCAGACTGTTGAGTTACGCAGCCGCCGCGCAGACGGCGTGATGCGACGTGCGGACCGCGTCGTGATGGGCTACTGATGTGCCGCCAACGGCGTGTCGTTTGCGGTCTCGACGCAATCGGCTTCGAGGAAGATCTCGATGTGTTCTCCGCTCGTCTCATCGATGACATCGACGATCTTCTCGTTCGGCAAGTCCTCGATCGTCCGGAGGATCTCATCCAGATCAACCCCGTGCCGCTCCGAAAGCTGATCCGCGACGCCGCCGATGCGCACCAGCCGGGCAAGTCCGAGCGGCACTCGGACCGTGACCTTCGGCGTGTCCCCATGCGTGACGCGGATACGGAGCACTCGTTTGTCAATAGCCATCTGACTCACTTCCTTTCGCCCACGAGTATCGGTGGAGCGCCGTTATCGACGCATCAGGTTCATGTCGGCTCACGTACCAATCACGTGTCAATCGGCGGTTGACACGCGTCCGCCAGACCGTATGACCGATGCCACGTGTGATTGTGACGATGACCGATCCAATGCGGATGGAGTTGGTGACGGACGACGAATCTACCGGGCAGCGAGTCGTAGCAGCTCGGCGATGTCCGATTCTCCTTCTCGATCTGGCCGGTGACGACGAAGACGACGCGCTCGCAGATGGTAGTGACGCGGCCGGTGATCCGCATAACGTTGTTGTACTTCCAGCAAAGATGGGCGGCGTAGTTGATCGCGCGTCTCGTCGCACCGCTCATCAAGTTGCGGAATACGTGGCAAACAGTAGTGTCAGCCGGGCAAGTGCTGGCCCCCTAGCAGGACGGGCGCGAACAGGTCGCCAACGTTCGCGATGCGCGCGCGCATGGTCCGCAGCGTCAGGTCAGCGGGATGCAGCCGCCCGGCCTCGACCTCGTCCCAGGTCACGGGCGCCGACACGGGCGCTCCCGGGACAGCACGCACGGTATAGGGAGCCGCCGTGTTCCGGCCGATGCTGTTCTGGGCGTGATCAATCGTTACCTGCCGTCCCTGGTGCGTGCGTCCGTGCGCAACGGCGATCAGGTCAGGATCAGCCGCCGCAAGCCGATCTGCCAGCACCCTGACCCAGCTGCGCACCTGGCCGAACGAATGTCCCGGCGCCAGCGGCACGTAGACGTGCATACCCGTACGACCGCTTGTCTTGGCATAGCTTCGCAGTCCAAGATCCTGGTGCACTGCGTGTAGCTTCAGGGCTGTTCGCCGCACGTCGCCGAAACTCGCCTGCTCGCCGGGATCGAGGTCGAAGACGGCCACGTCGGGTTCTCTCAGATCGGGCAGCCTCGAGTTCCACGTATGAAACTCGAGGCTGCCG
>JBBECJ010000328.1:5855-16339 GCA_040881885.1 Thermomicrobiales bacterium
GCCGGCGTTCGCCAACCAGATCAGCGCGGCTGCATCGTCGACGAGCACGACGTGCACGACGTGCCCCGTGGTTTCGGCCTGGTAGTCCGCGCTCTGGAGCCAGGCTGGTGCGTCGTCCGGCCGCGCACGGCGGTAGTAACCCTGGCCATGGATACCGTCTGGGAAGATCCGTAGGGTGACGGGGCGGCCGGCGAGGTGAGGGAGGAGCACCGGTGCGATGTCGCGATAATACGCCAGCATGTCTCCCTTCGTCAGGTGATCTTCCGGCCAGTACAGAGCGTCCAGGTGTGTGACCGTGACTGCGTGTCCGGTCAAATCCCACGTCGTCGAGGTCGTGCTCATCTGGTTGCATCCTCGTCGCCACTTGTGGCGCTGTCAGATCAATCAACCGCTGGTTGGGGCTACTCCTCATTAGAGCGGCACGATATCACTGTGCTCAACCTCGTCGAGCAGGATCGTGGCCGTTGTGTCGCCGAGCACAAGCGAGATCGACATCGCGATGATCAAGCCCAGCACGATCGGGCTAGCGGAGTGGCGCAACAGCAGCCGCAGCCCTTGGACGAGACGCTACGGCCGCGGGGTGTTCGGCTCCGCGTCAGCCAGGTACGCGGCGTCAACCTCGTCCACGCTCCGGAACGAGGACGACCGCTCCGCCCTCAGGCTGAGATCGGTCACTCGCCGCCGATGCATGCCTGCCACGCACGACGCCTCATGGCGATAGGCGGCCTACGCGGGCGGCACTGAGCACGATGCGCTGCTCCGCTGCGGCGATATTGGAGCGGGTTTGGTCGACGACATCGGCATTGACTGAGATGGAGTCAATACCGAAGCGCACCAGCGTCTCCGCATAGTCAGGATAGACCGACGGCGCCTGACCGCAGATCGACGAGTGTAGCCCCTGCCGGCGGCAGGTGGAGATGATTTCGTGGATCGTTTCGGTGACCGCCTGATCGCGCTCATCGAACAGCGAGGCGAGCACGTCGTTATCGCGATCAATACCCAGCACGAGTTGCGTCAGGTCGTTCGACCCGATCGAAACGCCGTGGACACCCATCCGAGCGTAGTCCTCCAGCCAGTACACGACAGACGGCACTTCGGCCATGATCCAGAGCTGGAAGTCACGCTGCTCGGTCAGTCCCGACTCGTCAACGAACCGCTTGCACGCCTGCAGCTCGCTGCCGGTGCGGACAAAGGGCAACATCAGGTGCATGTTCGGGAACTCCTGCCGCACCCGCTTGATCGCTTGCAGCTCTAGCCGGAAGAGTTCTGGCTCAGCCACGTAGCGGGAGACGCCACGGAACCCGATCATCGGGTTCTCCTCGTGCGGCTCGACCTCGGCGCCGCCCTGCAGCCCACGGAACTCATTCGTGCGGAAGTCCATCGAACGCAGTATGACCGGCCGGGGATAGAACGCCTCCGCGAAGATGCGCTCCTGCTCGGCCATGCGTGCCACGAATTCTTCGGCGCGCCCGGCGGCCAGGAGCCGCTTGGGGTGCTCGCCTGCCAGCGCGGTGAGCAGCATGAACTCGGCGCGTAACAAACCGACGCCGTCCACCGGCATGGCTGCCACGTCCTTTGCCCGCTCCGGCTCTGCCAGGTTGACCATCAAGCGTGTCGCGGTGACGAGTGGTACGCGACCGACCACCCTCACCGCAGCCACGTCGGCCGGGGCATGCGGAGCCGCCACAGTGACACGACCTTCCGTCACGACGCCTGTCGTGCCATCGACGGTAATCAGCATCCCGGTCTTGAGGACGGTCGTCGCCTGACGTGTCCCAACGATGCACGGTAACCGCAACTCACGGGAGACAATCGCGGCATGTGAGGTAATCCCGCCGCTGTCGGTCACGATCGCCACGGCTCGACGCATGAACGGCACCCAGTCCGGCGAAGTCGCCTGAGCAATCAACACCTCACCCGGACGCAATTCGTCCGCTTCTTGCGCGCTTTCCACGACCCGTGCCGGGCCGGAAACGACACCAGGACTGGCGCCGAGACCATGCAGCAGCTCGCGCCGCAACGTCTCAACCTGTCCTTCCGCGGTAGAAGCGCTGCCATTCCCTGGTGTGAGCGCCCCGGTAATCGGACGCGACTGCAGCATGTAGATGCGCTCACCGGCAACGGCCCATTCGGTGTCCTGCGGGCTTCCGTAGTGCTGCTCGTCACGTCGCACCAGATCAGCGATCAGACCAGCTTCCTGGTCGGTCAAGACGCGGCTGTCGGCCCGCTCGGGAGGCAAATCCACCCGCAGTGTGCCACCGTGCTCGTCGCGCGTCAGCATGAACGTCTTGTGCCCAACGCGAACATTCTTTACCGCCAGGTCGGCCTTCGCGACCTCGTAAGTGTCCGGCTCGACCTGGCCGCTGACGACCGCCTCGCCGAAGCCATACGCTCCTTCGATGACGATCAGACTCGGATCACCAGTGGCTGGATGGACTGAGAAGGCGACCCCCGACTTGTCGGCGTCGATCATCTGCTGCACGATCACGGCGATCTCCGGTTCGCCCAGAAGTCCCAGCTTGCGGCGATAGAAGATCACGCGCGAGCCGTAGAGCGATGCCCAGACATCCTTGACGCGTGCTTCGAGTTGCTCCTGGTCGAGCACGTTGAGGAACGAGCGGTTCATGCCGGCGAACGAGGCCTGTGCTGTGTCTTCCATTGTCGCCGATGAGCGCACGGCCATCCGCAGATGCTCGCCGACCTTCTGCCGCAATTGAGTGAACGCGGCATCGAGGACGGTGCGCACGTCGTCGGGCATTGGAACTGCGGAGATACGTCCTTGAATCGTCCGCGCTGCCGAGCGCAGTGCCGCCGAATCATCGACGTTGACCGCAGCCAGGGTGTCGGCGATGAACCTGCGCAGCCCCGCCTGGTCGACGAACGCCTGGTGGGCATCAGCGGTGACGACGAAGCCGGGCGGGACCGGCAGCCCCGCGCGCGTCATCTCCCCGAGGTTCGCTCCCTTCCCGCCGGCCACCGCGACATCGGCGCGAGACAGATCATCTAACCACCTGATGTAGTGCGCCATGCTGCCTCCCCTTCGTGGCGCTCGACATCACCTGCGGTGTGCGAGTGACCACGGTAAATTGCCCTGCGCTACTCGAACGCGGAACCAGTCCCATCCTGGCGTCGCCTCCGCGACGTCCGCGACATCCTTGGGCCAGATTTCGTGTCAGATGCATGTCAACCAGCGGAGTGAATCTGGTACGCAGCCCTCACGGTTGGCCGGAAACGACGTTGATCCGTCCGGCACGGTCATCTACGTCAAGGTTCAGCACCGTTCAGCACATCGCGGCAGCATCAGAACGTGCCATTCCCGCGATGCAATTCAGTGACAAACCACGATGGTTGAACGTGGCGGAAATACCATCGGCAATGACGATCTTGCAGCGCATGTCGCCGAGATCGAAGCATCGGGACACGTGTCAAGCGAGAAACGCCGCAAGCAGCTGCGCCGCGCGATTGACCAATGTTCTTCCGTGCCTGCCTGACGACCGTCACGCGCGGTCTACGCACTGTCATGATTCTGTAACGGACTGCACCGAAGCACGACACATCTGTCATGCATATGCCAATAGGATGGTTGAAATTCACCGTCCAGGCGCGCGACCTGCCGCCGATCACCTGAGAGGGAGGAAGTTCCATGTACTACCGCCTGGCGGCACTGCCTCCAACATGGATAGAGGTGCAGCTTTTCATGCTTGAAGACCGTGTCGGCCGCCTGTTTCTACTCGATCCCTCGCTGGAACGCCTCGAACGTCTCGATCCAGCGGATGCGAATGTGTTGATGCAGTGGTACGAACTCTCGCAGACTGTCTCCTGGCACTTGCTGCCAAAGATCACGCGGATGCTCTCGACGACATGTCCGCTGCGTCCGGGACGCATTGGCGCGAGAACGTATGAAGAAGACAGTTCGACCGTTGCAGCCGCTCCTTCAGTCGTCACGGGCATCTTCGAACCGAGCAACGATCACCGGCCCGAATCGCAGATCTGACTCTCACCAGCAACGATGACTGCCGCGGTCGTCAACGGACTTCGATTCCGGCCGTTCCAAGGGGTGCGAGCGTATGCGCGAATTCACGCTGGCGTCGACGCAGGCCGAACGTCATGGACCATCGCCTCTACCCGCTCCGTGAACCGGGAGACGGCGTCCCAGTCGGTGTATTCGTATCCTTCAGGAGCTGTCGAACTGCCAGGCCGTCGAGATCGGTTATCACCTGGAAGCGGAATTCTCCTCCAGATCAGCCGCATCAGCCACCGGTAGCGCAGATATGCGATCGAACCAGCGAAGCTGGCAACAATGTCTGGGGTCCAACCGGTCTCCCGCAGGAACCAGTCGATTGGACGCATCGCTTTGGCGCGATGAACCGGGTCGGGTTCAGCCTCCCTCATCGACACGCCGAAGAATGCCGACGGCATCTGTTGGAGTTGTGCCTGGTTCCTCCTAACGAAGTCAATGATGTAGCGCTGAAAGCCGCCTGCATTGACAGATGCCCCAACAACCACCGCATCGTAGTCAGCGAGGTCAATCTCGGGCGGAATCGCCCGGCCGTCAACGAGTTCGACCTCATGTGCGCGGTTGCGAAGTGTCTGGGTAATGTACCTCGCGATCTTCGCGGTATGCCCGTAGCCCGAGCCGTAAACGATCAGTGCCTTCATCCGATTCCTCCATCGTGGCGCTTACGACGCCGGTTGTCGAGCAGCGTGACGGCTTGCGACGAGTTGATCGGCGATTCGGGCTGCCCAACCCTCAATCTCTTGCCAGTCTCGAAAATCGCCTTCCGGCAGCAGCTCGCGGCCGGCCGGTAGCTTCCGCAGCGCGCGCTCCGAGAACCCCAGCGTTCCGGGATCAAGTGCCCCGAAAAAGACCCGATGATCTCGCGGCGCGATCATGTCCCGCAGTTCGGCTAGCTGCTTGGGTTCTGCTACGTCGCGCAGATCACGCCCCTCGTCATCGGTTGGGCTGGCGCCGAGCGGTCCGCTGCTGAACAACCAGACCGGATGGTCATTCAGAATCGTTCTGTTGCGTTGCACGAATGTGATTGCGTCCTTCATCCACGATTCGTAGTAGACGGCGCTGCCAACGATAAAGGCGGCGTAGCTGCTCAGATCGCCAGTCGACGCGACTGGCCGCACCACCACCTCCAGGCCGGCGGTTCGCAGCCGATCTGCGATCCGTTCAGCAACCTCGCCCGTTGCGCCGTGCTTGCTGGCATACGTCACGAGGACCGACGCCCTCGGCGCGGACATTGCTTCAACATTCATCTCGCGCTCCTTTCGTTCGTCAGGCCGTTCCATCCCGAAGGCATGCTCGACGTTCGTCAAGGCAATCCTTACGGGCGCCGCTAGCGGCTTAGCGCGGGTTGCGGCAACGATGATTCCGTCAACATGGCATCGACACGTTCAGTGAGTTCACGAAACGCGCGCTCCAGCGACTGTGTGCGTTGCAAGCCGTCGCCGACAGCGTCGATCTGCTGGCCACTCACCCGGAAACACAGTTCCGTGGTGTAGTAGTCGGAGCGAATGTCGTAGAAGATCGCCACATCGAGGCGGGCGGAACCGTCGTTCAGATGAGACACCCAGTCGTCGAGTATCGCCGCGCGACGCTCAACGAAGCGGCGCAAACGCGCATCCGGCTCACCGTGGTTGTGATAGTTGATGATCATTGTCTGCCTCACACGACTTCCGCTGGAGCCTCCTGAACTGCTCGTCCAGGACGAATGGAAACCACGGCGAGAGGCGGTTCGCCTCGACCATTTCAAATCAATTGTCTCTGTAACCGGGTTCAGAAGCATATGACATCACCGGCATGGTGTGACAGTGTTGTGACAATCGACAGGTTGTTGAGGCGCGCTCGCAATACCACCATGACGTCTGGAGAGGGAATCCAGGTCGAACGACGATGACTCAGACGAGAATGCCGAGCTGATCGCCGCGACACGTCTGCGTTGACTTGATGGAACGGCATCATGGTGCTACGCTATCCGCATCGTCGCATCGTCGCATCGTCGCATCGTCGCATCGTCGCATCGTCGTTGCCGACGTACGGAAATCGATCGCGTCGATCCCCTGGTGAGGCGGAACCATGAACAGCACGCAACCCGTCGTCGCGATTGTCGATGGCTCGTCGTACGTAGACCGCATCTCAGGCGTACTGAGTCGCGACGGCTTCGCGCTCACAACCATTGAATCCGCTAAATCCGCGGCTGGCGGACTGTCGCGTGCTCTCGACAACCAGACGCCGCACGCAATCATCTACTGCGTTCGAGATGAGCACCCGAGCGTGGATCTTGTGCGACGCACCTGCGAGCGGTTCGTTCGCCTGCAACCGCCTGCACGGGTCATCGTCTGTTCCGGAGACTTCCAGTTCGTGCAATCCTTGCGGTCAGCAAATCTGGATGACGACATCGTCGTGCTGTATGAGCCATTCGATGTCGAGATGCTGCTGGAGGCGATCCGAACGCCGAGTCAATCCAATGCACGCACACGGCGCGAGTATTTTTAGCCTGCGTTCGACCGCCGGCCAGCACATCGCGTCTCACATCGTCATTCGTCTGGAATCGATGGAATCGTAAAGACCATCCGCGTCCCGCCGTCCTCCGGCTGCTCGGCCCAGATCGTGCCGCCGTGCGCGTCAACGACATGGCGCGCGAGATAGAGCCCGAGTCCCATTCCGGGCGTCGAACTTGTCTTCCAGTGCTCGCTGCGGTGGAAACGATCGAAGACGCGCAGCAGTTCATCGTCCGCGATGCCCGCCCCACGATCGCGGACCGAAATCTCGACCATCTCACCAGCGCGACGAGCAACGATCTCGATTGTCGAGCCCGCGGGAGAGTACTTAACCGCATTCTGCAACAGGTTATGAAGCACCTGGTCGATCCGCGCATAATCGATCTCCGCCAGCAGCCTCGGCTCGACATTGGCCTGGAAGATCCAGTTCGGCGCCAGGTCGCGCATTTGCTCGATCGTCTGTTCGACGAGCAGGCCGACGATGACCGGCTCCGTTTCGAGATGCGTCCGTCCAGCGCGGATATTGGCCAGCTGCACCATGTTTTCGATCAAATCACCCAATCGATGACTTTCATTCGCGATGTCAGCCAGGAAGGTCTGCTGCGTCTCCGTGTCGAGCCGTGTCCAGTCCCGCTGGAGCATCAGTGCGCCTCCCCGGATCGTCGTCAGCGGTGTCCGCAGTTCATGCGACACCAGCGACAGAAAGTCATCCTTGAGTTGCTCGGCATCCTTGATCTGGGTGATGTCCTGGAACGTCGTTGTCGAGCCCAGAATGTCGCCATCGTCATCGAGCAGAGGCGCGCTGTTAATCAGGACGCTGATCGTACGCCCATCCGGCCGCTCGATCTGCAGCTCCTGGCGGTTCACCACATCGCCGTGATGAAGGGCTCTGAACATCGGCACATCTTCATCGCTAATGGCGACCCCATCGGCTTGACGGCGATTATTCCGCGCCAGGAACGCTGACAGCGAAATGGGTGTCTCGATGTCCCAACCCAGGAGATAAGACGCCTGTCTGTTGGCAAGTGTAACCCGATCTGGGTCACTCTCGGCCAGTAATACCGCTTCGGGGAGTTGATCGACCAGCAGTTGAAGCCGACGCTGTTGTGACTCGAGTTCCTGATACAAGCGGGCATTCTCGATCGCCACGCCTGCATGTCGCGCCAGGATCTCGACGAGACGCGTATCATTCTCGGTGAACTCGTCCGCGGTTCGCTTCTCGGTCAGGTACAGGTTGCCGAGCACCCTGCCGTGCGACACGATCGGCATGCCCAGGAAGCTCGTCATTGGCGGATGATTCGCCGGAAATCCAACTGACGCGGGATGGTCGGCAAGGTTGCGCAAGCGGATTGCCCGCGGCTCGCGCAGGAGAAGTCCGAGGATGCCGAGGCCGATCGGCCGGTGCGAGATGCGCGCCTCCTGGTCCGGCGACATCCCGGACGTAAGAAACGCCTCCAATCCTCCTGTCGCGTCCGGCACGCCAAGCGCTCCGTAACGCGCTCCGGATAGTTCACGCGCCAGGTCGACGATCCGGTGCAGCACGACATTGAGCGAGAGTTCACTCGTCACCGCCAGCACGGATCTGCCGGTGACCTCCAGCTGCGCTATCAGTTCGATGCGCCGCTCCTCGGCCTCAACGGCGTGTTCAAGCACGCGAGCCGCGAGTCGTATCGCCTCGATCGAGTCGTGCTGATCGGGTTCAATACCAGCGTCGGCCGCTTCGTGGTCTCGACCGATGATGATGACCGCTCCACGCTGCTGATGATAGCGGCAGGCCAGAAACCGTCGATCGCCGACCGCAAATGGCCGGACATCCCCGACACTCATGTCCGACAGTTTCCTGGCGGCCGACTGGATGCTGGCTGATGCGTTCCAGATGCCGGTGACGGGCATTCGGAGCGCCGTCGACAGCAACGCGATCACCGCCTGGGCGCCGTCAGGCTCCATATCCGCTGTCCGGGGACTCGAGCCGGTAGCCGATACCAGGGAAGGTGCGGATCAACGGCGTCTCGTCCTGGTGGTCGTCGAGCTTCTTGCGGATGCGGCTGATCCAGGTCCGCAGGTAGTAGGTCTCGTCGCGGAACTCCGGCCCCCAGACCCGTCCCAGAAGTTCGCCATGCGTCATCACCCGTCCGGCGTTGGCGGCCAGCAGACTCAGCACCTCCCACTCGGTCTTGCTGAACTGGACTTCATTGCCACGGACCAGCACCCGCCGATTGGTCAGCTCGATCGTGACATCTGGGTACTCGAGCACCTGTACTGCCGGCTGGGCGACGACCGTCGCCCGCCGCAGGACGGCCGCGACCCGCGCCGAGAGTTCGTCGGGGTCGAACGGTTTCGTGATGTAGTCATCCGCGCCAAGATCGAGGCTGCGGACCTTATCGCGGCCCGCTGTCCGCGCGGTCAGCAGGATGATCGGCACCTGCGACTGCTCGCGAATCCGGCGCATCGCTTCGATGCCGTCCATGATCGGCATCATGATGTCGAGCACGATCAGGTCGGGCTGCTCGTTCTCGAACATGTCAACCGCTTCCTGCCCGTCGGTCGCCGTCAGGACCCGATAGCCGTCGGTCTGCAGCTTGGTCCGGACCAGCCGCAGAATCGGCGCGTCATCGTCGGCGATCAGGATGAGCCGTTTCTGCACCTGTGGTCTCCTCTTCCCAGCAGCGTAACTGACCTGACTCTACCACCCGTTGACGGCGAATTGACGCCCTCGCGACGAAATCGGCACGAAATTGTAACGATCGCGTTGCGCCATGCGACATGCGCTCGACTGGCATCTGAGTACCATGAGTGAGACGAGCCTCTTCCGTACGCACTGATCTGCATGAAAATTGGAGTCAGCCATGAACACCGTGATCGTTCCGCTCGATGGATCTGACCTTTCCGCACGCGCGCTTGGACTTGGCGAAGTCTTCGCCCAGGCAATGGGTGCGCGGCTTGCGCTCGTCCACGTACTCGAAGAACCTATCGTCTTCGATCTGGTGCCGAGCCTGCTCATTCCCGACCGAATGGCCGCCGAAGCATATCTCCGCCGAGTGGCGACGGAGATCACGAGCGGCGCCGAGGTATCGACGTATGTCGTGCGTGGCAATCCGGTTGACGCGTTGATCGCCTTGACGAGGGATGAGCCGGAGTCGATGCTGGTCATGACAACGCATGGCCGCAGCGGGCTCGGACGGCTGATGCTCGGGAGTGTCGCCGATAAGGTCGTGCGCGAGTCCGCCGTTCCTGTAGCACTGGTTCGCGGTTCCGGCGCGCCGCGTCGCAGGAGCTTGCACTCATTGCTTGTCCCACTGGATGGATCAATGTTCAGCGAGGAAGCTTTGCCGTTCGCGGTTGATCTCGCCCGTCGGTGCGACGCGTCGCTGGGCCTCGTAAATATCTGTGATCCGTTCTGGGTCTCTCCGCACTTGACCGTTGTCCCGGAACAGGCAGACGGACGAGAAGGACGGTTGGCCGACGTTGACCGCCAGGCGCTTGCCTCGGGACGTTCCTACCTCGAACGCGTGGCTGAGGGCATTCGCTCACAAGGCATCTCCGTCCGCTGGGAGGTACGCTTCGGCAAGCCGGCCGACGAGATCGTGCGGGCGGCCGAGACCACCGAAGCTGACCTGATCGTTATGACTACCCACGGTCGCGGTGGCGTCCGCCGGCTCGCGTTTGGGAGCGTGGCCAACGAGGTTCTCCATCGCGGAACCATTCCTATTCTAATGCTTCCCCCGCGCGTGTCAGAGCGAGGGCGCCACGAAGCGGAGCAGATACTTTCGAGCGTGTAGTTGAGTCACACCACATCAGGCACGGATCGTGCGGCAGGTCATCAGACGTGCCGCGTTCGTGTGACGACGAAGGGAATGCCTGGATGCCGGGACCGCCTGCATGCCTGAACTCACGACTGATGGACCCGGACGCCGCCGTCTCCCTCAACCGGTCCGGCGAGCGTGTCTTGGTGCACCGCGCCTGCGCGCCGCCGC
>JBBECJ010000329.1:0-2497 GCA_040881885.1 Thermomicrobiales bacterium
GACGCGCTGTCAACGATCGACTAGCACAAGGGCCGAGTAGGGAATAGGCGTTTGCCGCGCTCGCATCTAGCTCCTAATCTCTAATCCCTATTCCCTTCGTCACGGCTCCGGTGCGTTCCGCAGGTAGTAGTTCAGGATGGCACGGCGGCCTTTGGGGGTATCGAGCGGGAGGATGTAGTCCCGGAACTGTTCCCAGCGGAAGCTGTCGGCGTGTTCGAGGCCGGCCCAGAGGGCGCGGCCCATCAGGCGGCGGTTGACGCCGTTGCCGAGCCAGAGGTGGGTGCCGAACAGGATCGGATCGAGGTGCGCTTCGTAGACGGCTACGAAGCAGCACTCGAAGGCGATCCGGCTCTCGAATGGTTCCCAGGCGCCGTAGACCGGCTGGAACGGCTCTTCATGCTCATCTTCCAGGATCAGCGCGATGTAGCCGCGCTTGCCGATCTGGAAGCTGTCGAGCGACCAGTCCCAGTCGGGCGGGCCAGGGTTGCGGACGGCGTGGTGGATGAGGACACGCGGCTCGCCATCGGCGATCGAGAGCAACAGTTCGGAGACGCTCATCGCGTCGCGCGTCTCCTCGTCCAGATGCGCATCCATCAGCGCCCGCAGCGCCACCTCGCCCAGCAGAACGCGTCCCTCTGGTGAGGGAACCTCGCTGGCGACGGCGTCGAACGCGGCCACCAGGCTGCGCGTGATCGTCTGTACAGGAAACGACGCGTCGGACATCTTCACCCCTCTCAGTCGCGGTCATTGCGCGCACACAGTCCATGTTGAAGGGTGAGTGGGAAGAGAGTGGTTCCCGTCCATGACAATTTGGCACAGACAACCCGCGGACTCTCTGGATGAATGCATGGGCATCGGCGCGGACAAGGGCTGGAGCATTCACATTTTGCGCGTGGGGAGTGTACCGCGTTCGATGCGCATATGCACGATCAGTGCGGGAGAATGTGCGGTGGGGTGAAGGTGGTTTCATTCCCGCCGTTCGGGCGCGTTCGCGATCAGTCCAGCCAGACGAAGGTGAACGCTTCGGCCAGCGCGAGGCCGGTTGGGGCGCCCATGTCCTGTGCGCGCGTGGACATCCTGGCGCGCAGGCCGCCGACGAAGGCCGACGCCTGGCTCTCGTGGAGGGCGAGGGCGGCGATCTTCTGCTCGAATGTCTGGCTGATGTCGATGAACAGGTTCCAGTCGGCTGGGTCGCCGCCGCCGAGCAGCAGCATGTGGACGCTGTGCGGCTCGAACCCTGCGGCGATCTGCTCGGGGTGGAAGCTGGCCAGCCGGCAGGAGGGGAAGGCGGCCGCCAGTGTCGCGAATCCAACGGCGCGGTGGTCCGGGTGCTGGCGGAACATGCGTGTCAGTGGATCGTGGGTGACGATCAGGTCGGCCTTCAGGCGGCGGATCTCGCGCACGATCTGGCCGCGCAGCTCCAGCGTGTCCATCACTTCGCCGTCGCGGTAGCGCAGGAAGATGACCTCCTCGGCGCCGAGGAAGGCCGCCGAACGGCGTTGCTCCTCCTCGCGCAGCGTGATGAAGCGCGTCGGGTCGTTGATCTCGTCGTTCGGGACGCCCTTGTCGCCGGATGTTACGACGAGGTAGCGCACGCGCGCCCCGACCGCTGTCCAGCCCGCGATCGTTCCGGCCGCGAAGGCGTCCGGATCGTCCGGATGCGCCCCAACGATCAGAATGCTGCGCGCGGAGAGAACTTTGTCGAGATCCGTCCTCACCCCCAACCCGCCACCCAGAGGGTACCCGGCCCAATCCTGGGAGAGGGGGCTTTCTCGCTCTTGCACTCCCAACTCCTATCCCCTAAAACCTGTCACCTCGTCATCCCATGACGACGCGATGGAACTCCTCGGCGGAGGCGACGCCGTGGCGCGAGCCAATCATCGCCAGGCCGCGGCGGATCATGCGCTCGACCTCCTCCATGTGCTGGCCGAGTTGCGAGTGGTGGGCGCGCAGGGCTTCGATCTTGGCGTCGACCGTCTCGCTGACATCGACGTAGTGGTTGGAGACCGGCGCGCCGACGATCCAGAGTTCGCGCACCCGCCAGGGCAGCAGCCCCTCGTCCAGCAGCTCCGGGAAGTCCCAGGCGTTGCGGACGTTTGGGTAGACGGCGGCGGAGGCAGCCGCGCCGACCGCCAGATGGTCGGGGTGGTGCCGGCCGATGAAGAATGGGTCCCAGCGGCGGTCGGGGCTGGGGCAGACGACGATCCACGGCCTGATGCGGCGCATGACGCGGACGATGTCGCGGCGCAGCTCCAGCGTCGGCTCGATCCGGCCGTCGGGGTAGTCGAGAAACTCGACGCTCTGGATGCCCAGCGCCTCGGCGGCGGCGCGCTGCTCGGCCTTGCGCGTGTCGGCGATCAGCTTCCGCGCGGCCGGGCCGACATCGGTCGCGTGGTCATCGCCGCCGCCGGTCGCGTCGGTCACGATCAGGAACGCGACTTCCCAGCCGTCGCGCGCCCACTTCGCCGCCGTCGCGCCGCAGGAGAACTCAGCGTCG
>JBBECJ010000330.1:0-2468 GCA_040881885.1 Thermomicrobiales bacterium
CACTTCGTGCACGGCGGGACGACGATCGATAATGTGCCGTTGGAGCGCTGGGTTGGACCGTGCTGGGTGGTCGACCTGACAGGGTCCGGACCCGAGATTGAGGTAGCCGAGTTGGACGCCGCAGGCATTCCGGAGGGGACTGAGCGGCTGATCCTTAAGACCACCAACACCGCCCTCTGGCGCTCGAGCCCAACGGTTTTCGTCGAAACCTACGTCGGCGTCTCGCTCGACGCGGCCGCCTGGGTCGTCGAGCGCGGTGTCCGGTTGATCGGGATCGACTATCTCTCGATTGGCGGTATGCGGACGACGAACACCGAGACGCATCAACTCCTGCTCGGCAGCGATGTCCTCATCATCGAGGGGCTGGACCTGGACGCGATCGAGCCGGGGCCGTACGAATTGCTATGTTTTCCGCTCAAGATTAGATCGGGCGACGGAGCCCCGGCCCGTGTCGCGCTACGCGGGCCGTTGCCGTGAGCCTCCGCCATGACGCCGAACACCGTCACCCACGATCCGCTGTCAACCCGTCTCGCGACGGTCAAGCGCGTTCATGCCTCGATGATGTCACTCAGAGGGTAATGGCGAGACATGAGCGAGTCGGCCTTGATCTGTCCTCGCTGAGCACGGCAGACGAGCAACGCACTGTCGGGGCCGGTCCGCTTGGTGAACAGAGGTTCGCGCGAGTGGGCGTCGCAGCCAGGAGGCTATCGCTCGGCCGTCGCCCGCAGCCTGCCAAGCCGCTCGGCGGCGGCGTCAATCGTCTCGAACCGCTTTGCAAAGCAGAAACGGGCGAGCGGTGGAGCCGTCGACGGGTCGAGGTAGAACGCCGACGGAGGGATCGCGGCAACTCCGGCCTCGGTGACGAGGTAGCGGCAGAAGTCCACGTCATTGTCGAAGCCGTGCGGTGTCACGTCGCTGAGCAGGAAGTACGCGCCCTGACATTCAAGCGGCGGCAGCCCTGCGTCGGCCAGGACCGCCCGCAGTCTGTCCCGGCGTTCGCTGTAATCGTTGTGTAGCTGCTGGTAATAGCCCCGCTCCTCGGCCGTCTCCAGCGCGACCGCCATCGCCTCCTGGAATGGTGTCGCGGTCGCGAATGTTGAGAACTGGTGGACGGCGCGAATCGCGGCGTTCAGGCCGGCCGGTCCGACAGTGAAGCCGATCTTCCAGCCGGTCATCGAAAACGTCTTGCCGGTCGAATTGATCGTCAGTGTCCGCTCCCACATGTCCGGCAGCGTCGCGATCGGGATGTGCCGGTTGTCATCAAAGACGATCCGGTCGTAGACCTCGTCGGTGATAACCGTAACGTCATGCCGCGCGCATAGCGCCGCAATCTGTTCCAGCTCGCCGCGCGTGAACACCTTGCCCGTCGGATTGTGCGGTGAATTCAGCAGCAACAGCCTGGTCCGGTCGCTGAAGGCTGTGGCGAGCTCGTCGTGCTCAAAATGCCAATCGGGCGCGTGCAGTCGCACGACTCGCGCCGACGCTCCCGCCATCGCGACGTCCGCGACGTATGCGTCATAGAATGGCTCGAAGAAGATGACCTCATCACCGGGATCGAGGAAGGCCAGCATCGCGACGAAGATCGCTTCTGTCGCGCCAGTCGTCACTGTCACTTCACGCTCTGGATCGATCTCCCGGCCGTAGCGCCGCTGCCAGTCCGCCGCGATCGCGCCGCGCAGGCGTGGCGTCCCGTGAGACGGCGCGTATTGATTCATCTCGGCGGCAATCGCGGCCGCCGCCGCCTCTTTGACGAAATCCGGTCCGGCGAAGTCCGGGAATCCCTGGCCGAGGTTGATCGCCTTGTGCTCGACAGCCAGGCGGCTCATCTCGGTGAAGACTGATGTCCCGAATCCGCCGATCCGCTCGGCTGTTGGACGCCCACCCATTCTCATTCCTCCCCGTTTCTGTCGGGGCAGTATAGCGTGAAAACGGGGCGGTCCTGGCTGGACCACCCCGTGAGCACGGAGAGGAGGGGTAGGTGTTCTGGACGAGTCAACTAGATGTGGTCGCTACGTACCTCGCGCACGGAGCGACGGGCGCCGGATTCTGTGCGGTCGAGCATCAGCCAGATCATCCGGACCGCCGCCCAGGCCACGAGCGCCCAGATGATCATCGCCATCAATGCGGCCGTGTCCAGGACAGCTCCTTCAGAGGAAGGATCATTGAAAATGCCCTGGAACGGTCGCACGAATGGTTCGGTCACGCCATAGACGAAGCTGACAAAGCCGCTGGTTTCGTTCGCTTCCAGCAACTTGAACGCGATTCTCAACCCGATCGCGACCTCAAGCATGCCAACCACGAACCAGACGCCGCTGCTGATGCGGTCGAGCAACGCGCGGCGAGCCAGCACGTAGTCGATTTCCACGTTCTCGCTGATGCCGGCTTCGACATGGTCGTAGCGAGCCACGGGCCGTTCGACGACGACATCCTCGCGAATGACATGGTCACGCGCGACTGGATCCGCTTCA
>JBBECJ010000331.1:0-2465 GCA_040881885.1 Thermomicrobiales bacterium
TTCATGCCACAGAGGCTACCACGAATCACAGCATGTGTCTTGCAGACGCACTAGGCGGCAACAGCTCGGCAAGGCGTAGGACGTCGAAGGGGTACAGGATCGTATCCCAGCGGACACTGAGGTGCACACGACGATACGAGATGTCCAGGCTGGTTGTCACAGCGGATCGCCTCCTTACGTCAAGTGCTGGATGATGAAGGTGTAGGCGCGCTCGGCTTTGTTGCCAGAGCGGAACTCCAGCTCAAACTCCTGGTTGCCGGCAATGACGGTGAGCTCACTGGTCGATCGGAGCATTCCGCCCTCATCCTTTGACGCGAGCATCGTGATCCGGGAGTACGGGATCGAGATGAGCGAGCGCTTCTTTCGGATCTTGCCCTCGTCCTGAATGATGAGCCGGCGGTCGGTGATGCCGACAAACCCGGTGCCGCCGCCCTTCATGTCATAGACCGCGTAGAGCTGCTCGCCGGGGATCAGCCCGCCTTGAATGCGCTGCATCTGCTGGGCGTTATCGTAGTCAACCGGGGTGTTAGGGTCGATTCCGGCAGCGACTGCCTGCTGAGTGCGCACCGTGTCGACGCGTGCCTGGGCGTTGTGTGCCATTTGTTGCGAACGCTCCTGAACGCGGCTGCCGATTCCGCGCAGACCACCGGAACGACTGCTGCGCGATTCGGACTGGATTCCACCGCTCAATGTGGTCGCCAGCCCTTCGGCGGTCGATGCGTCACAAAGGAAGTCAAACGTCGATCCGTCTGCGCTGGCAATCGTCACTCCTTGCTGCGACCGCGTCGCCGATCGGAGGTCCGAGAAGTCAAACGACGCGAGTTGCTCGCCCATTGACGATGTGACGCGGATTCCTGAATCATCCACAATCACGCGGTTACCGCTACTCAGTGCGTAGGACGGGTCCTGACTCATGTCGCCCCCTTCAGTATAGACAAGTTCCAATGAGGTTCTGAACGCGACAGGGCTAACGGACGTGCTGTAGTAGGGAATCCGCTTGAGCTCGCTGCTCGGAAAGCGCAACCTGCACGAGGCATCGATGTCGATCGCCCCGAGAACGCGTCCACAAAAGCCAAAGATAGATTGCATGATCAAGCGTCAACTGTTTGTCTGAGAGCCCACGATGGGATTCGAACCCATGACCTCATTCTTACCAAGAATGTGCTCTGCCGACTGAGCTACGTGGGCGAACTAACCTGTGAATGATACAGCACCCTCCAACCCGGCGCAAAGCACAGGGCGATTGCAAAGTCGTGAGAATCAACCGATTTCGCCACTGCCACGTCGCGATGGAGCGTCGAGGCTGGAATGGCTGACCAGATTTCCCAAGGTTTCGGAGAGGGACCTGAGATGTCCAGGCGCCATGCCAGCGACTTTGCAATCGCCCTGCGCCGGGTAGCCGGCGCGGGGGCTGAACACGCCACTGCATGCGATACTGGCCTGGTCCGGCCGCCGATCGTGGGAAGGACCAGCGCCCGTGCATGTGCATGAGTTTCAGGCCAAGTGGCGCGTCGCTACCCTGACCGAGCGCGCGGGCTACACCGCCCACTTCAGCGACCTCTGCGCGGTGCTTGGCCAGCCGACGCCGTCCGCGGCGGACCCGAGCGGCCAGACCTACGCCTTCGAGAAGCGCGTCACCAAGCTCGACGGCGCGACCGGCTTCGCCGATGTCTGGCGCAAGGGCTACTTCGCCTGGGAGTACAAGGGGCGCGGGGCCGACCTCGACGCCGCCTACCGCCAGCTCAACGACTACCGCGAGCCGCTGGAGAACCCGCCGCTGCTGGTCGTCTGCGACTTCGACCGCATCCAGATCCACACCAACTTCACTGGCCTCCGCCCGGTCGTCCACGAGCTGACGCTGGAGACGCTCGACCTGCCGGAGAATTTGGCCGTCCTGCGGCGGATGTTCACCGACCCGTACGCATTGCGGCCCGGCGCGCAGGACGAGGATGTCACCCGCCAGGCGGCCGAGAAGTTCGGCGCGATCGCCGGGGCGCTGCGCGGGCGCGGCGCCGACCCGCACGCGACGGCGCACTACCTCGTCCAACTGCTCTTCTGCCTGTTCGCCGAGGATGTCGGCCTGCTGCCGAAGGGACTCTTCGCCAACGTCCTGACGGCCGGCGCCCGCGATCCGGAGGTCTTCACGCGGCTGGCCGGCGATCTGCTGGCTGCCATGCGCGACGGCGGCTACTTCGGCGCCGACCGTGTCGCGCAGTTCAACGGCGGTCTGTTCAACGAGGTCAGCGTCATCCCGCTGGCTGGGGCCGAGATCCGGACGCTCCAGGAGGCGGCCACCCTCAACTGGAGCCGGATCGAGCCGGCCATCTTCGGGACGCTCTTCGAGCGCTCGCTCGACCCCAACACGCGCGCCCAGCTCGGCGCCCACTACACCGGCCGCCACGACATCGAGCGCGTCGTCGATCCGGTCCTGATGGCCCCGCTGCGCCGCCGCTGGGACGCCGTCC
>JBBECJ010000332.1:0-2462 GCA_040881885.1 Thermomicrobiales bacterium
CCCCTCTCCCAATCCTGGGAGAGGGGGTTGGGGGGTGAGGGCTTAGGCGCGAACGTAGCCGTCCGCGAGCATCAGTTCGGCGTTGAGGATGCTGGCGCCGGCGGCGCCGCGGATGGTGTTGTGGCCGAGAACGACGAACTTGATGTCGAAGATCGAGCATTCACGGACGCGGCCGACGACTGAGGCCATGCCGCTGGCGACATCGCGGTCGAAAATCGGCTGCGGGCGGTCGGGCTGGTCGCGGACGATGATCGGGGATTCGGGCGCGAAGTGGAGGCCGAGCTCCTGGGGGCGGCCACGGAATGCGCGCAGGACTTCGACGACCTGCTCAGGCGTTGCTTTCGTCTTGAGCTTGAGGTTCACGGTCTCGGTGTGGCCGTGGCGGACCGGGACGCGGTTGCACTGGGCCGACATCTTCAGGTCGGCGTAGTCGAAGTCCGCGCCGTCCCAGCCGCCGAGCAGCTTTTTCGATTCGATCTCCATCTTCTCTTCCTCGCCGCCGATGTAGGGGACGACGTTATCGATCATGTCGAGCGACGGGACTCCGGGATAGCCGGCGCCGGAGACGGCCTGCATGGTGGTAACCATGCACGAGTCGATGCCGAAGGCGTCCCAGATCGGCTTGAGGGCCAGGACAAGATGGATCGTCGAGCAGTTGGGGTTGGTGACGATGAAGCCGCTGTCCCAGCCGCGTTGTCCGCGCTGGTGGTCGATGGCTTTGGCATGCTCGGCGTTGACTTCGGGGATCATGAGCGGCACGTCGGGGTCGAGGCGGTTGTCGCGCGCGTTGGAGAAGACGGCGTGGCCTTCAGAGGCGAGCCGGGTCTCGACTTCCTTGGCGATGCCGCCGGGGAGCGAGCAGAAGACGATTGGCGAGTTGACCGGTTCTTCGTGATGCTTGATCGTCATGTTGGCGGCGGCGTCGGGCGGGGCGGCGCTGGTACGCCAGTCGGCGATGTCGGCGTAGCGTTTGCCGGCGCTGCGCTCGCTGCCGAACAGTTCAGCGAGCTGGAACTGTGGGTGTCCGTCGAGCAGCTCGATGTAGCGCTGACCGACGCTACCAGTCGCGCCGAGAACGGCGACGTCGATCTTCCCTGACGTCATCTGGGTGATCCTTTCGTGACGCCCACTCTTGGAGGGCAACAAAAAAGCAGGAGCGCTCGCTCCTGCCGATACGTCTTCGCGCGGATGGGCTGCTGTCAGGCAGTAGCCCCACGCGACGCCGTACCGGCGCGCGCGGTGATAGTCTCGATCGTCGTGATTGTGACACAGCCGGTCATGGCCAGAACCCCTGGATCCCGCAGCCCGGACAGTTGGTCCGGTGAGGTTGTGCCAGCGGACTCTCGCGAGTACGCTGCCGACAACACAATCGACTTCGCTCACTCGGGACAATAGCAGGCAATTGGCGTCGTCGTCAAGTGCAAACAGACGTGACGCGCGCAACTGAGAGGGGAATTGGATGGGGGATGCGATCATCGGAGTTGGCGTGCTTGGCGCCGGGAACATCGGCGGGGCGGTCGCGCGGGCGATTGTCGAGAACGCGGACACGATCGAACGGTCGAGCGGGCTGCGGCTGCGCCTGATCGGGGCGGCGAACCGGAGTGGGCAGGCGGTTGGCGGGGCGGCTGGGCTTGACCCGGCGCTGATCACGACCGACGGCGTGGCGCTGGTTGACCACCCGGACGTGCATGTCATCGTCGAGACGCTGGGCGGCGAACAGCCTGCGGCGGCACTGATGGCGCGGGCGCTGGCGGCCGGCAAGCACGTCGTGACGGCCAACAAGGAGGCGGTCGCCAAGCAGATGCCGGCATTGCTGGCGGCGGCGCGCGATGGCGAGGCCGGGTTCCTGTGTGAAGCGAGCGTCGGCGGCGGGATTCCGTTAATCGTCTCGTTGCGGCAGATCATGGCGACGAATCGCGTTGAGCGGGTGCGCGGGATCGTCAACGGGACGACGAACTTCATCCTCTCGAAGATGGACTCCGAGGGGGCGGGCTACGCCGAGACGTTGGCGGAAGCGCAGGAGTTGGGCTACGCCGAGCCGGACCCGACGGCGGATGTCGAAGGGTTCGACGCGAGCTACAAGCTGGCGATCCTGGCGTCGTTGATGCTGAGGCGCTGGGTGAGCCCGGACGAGATCGACCGGAACGGCATCAGCAGCGTGACGGCGGAGAACATCGCCGGGGCGAAGGCACGCGGCGGGACAATCCGGCTGATCGCCAGCGCCGAGCGCGTTGGCGACGGGGCGATCCTGCGCGTCGCGCCGACGTTCGTGTCCAGCGACGACCTGTTCTCGCGGGTGGTTCGCAACTACAACGCGATCGAGATCGTCGGTGACCGAGTCGGGCCGGTCTGGTTGCACGGGCAGGGGGCGGGGCCAGGGCCAACGTCGAGCGCGATTTTGTCGGATGTGGTGGAAGTGGCGCGAGTTGGAATGCTGGCGACACCGAGGCTGACCCTCGTGT
>JBBECJ010000333.1:0-2448 GCA_040881885.1 Thermomicrobiales bacterium
TGTACGTGGATTGAGACGCGTCCCCGTCCCGCGTCCCCCGTCCCGGCCTTAGTCTTCGAGAATCCACGTGTCCGTCGCGCGCGACCAGCTTGAGAGCTCGTCCGGGCTGAAGAACAGGTTGATCTCGCGGACGGCGCTCTCGTCACCGTCGGAGGCGTGGATGAGGTTGCGGCCGATCGAGACGCCAAACTCGAAGCGGACGGTGCCGGGCGCCGCCTTGAGCGGGTCGGTCGCGCCGATCGTGTCGCGGACGGTCTGGAAGGCGTTCGGACCCTCGACCACGCCGACGACAACCGGCGCCGAGGTGATGTAGTCAACCAGCTTCGGGTAGAACGGCTTGTCCTTCAGGCCGGCGTAATGCTCCTCGGCCAGCTCGCGGCTCATCGTGATGAGCTTCATCCCGACGAACTTCAGCCCACGTCGCTCCAGCCGGCTGATGATCTCGCCGATCAACCCGCGCTGGACGCCGTCCGGCTTGACAATAATCAGCGTCCTGTCGTTACTCCCCACGCGTTGGTCCTCCCTGGTTAGCCATGAGCTATGAGCCGTCAGCCATCAGCTATCAGCTTGTCAGTTACGAGTCTACAGGCAGGGACGAAGCGCTGGCTTGCTATTGCCTGGTAACGCACGTGCCAAGCAGGGCAAGGCAGTGCCTCGCCCTGACCACTGGCTGAAAGCTGATGGCTGAAAGCTGATGGCTATCAGACCGCGATCGACTCTTCGAGCGCCGCGAGGCGCTCGGTCATCAGGTCGGTGACGGCCTGGCGCGGGGCGTCGATATCGGTCAGGACGATCAGGCGCATGTCGTTGCCGCGCAGGACGTGTAGAACGCCGCCGCGCGTCGTGTCCGATGAATACTGGTTGTCGTCCGGCTGCGAGCTTGATGACGCCGCCAGCACCTCGGCGTCATCCGGGCTGAGACCGGCATGGGTAATGACCAGGCCATCCATCGTTGTCACCAGTGCGCCGAGGACGACACGGAACTCGAGCATCTGCATCAGTTGATCGCGCATCCCGCCGCCTGGACTGTCGTCTGTCATCGCCATCGGGTCCTTTCTCGTTCTCGTTGCCTGGGCCGTCGCCGTTGGCGTTGGCTCGTGATGTTCGCCGAGCCTAGCGGACGCGGCCACTCCGGCGACGCACCTGCAGCGCTAGCGACGCGTGGTTGCTGGCGCGCGTGACATCGCCGCGCCGGCGGTAGATATCTCCCAACAGGCGGTGCGCGGTTTCGGGCATCTGGTCACGTTCGACGGATTCGTTCAGCGCGTCCAGGATCTGATCGTGCCGGTGGGGCGCGTGGCGGATCAACCAGCGGTATTCGACGCAGGCATCGTCCAGGTCGCCACGGTCGCGCAACGCTTCCGCCAGCCACCAGCGCAGCTCATCGTCATCGGGGGTGACCTCGAGCGCGGCCCGCAGCGTCGTCGTGTCGCGTGTCGCGCCGGTCGAGGCGATCAGATCGTCATCATCGTCGTACTCGTCGGCATCAGCCTCAGCATCTGCGTCGATGTCGGTGTCGGCGGCTGGCAGATCGCGAGTCTTGAGGCGATCCTCCATCGCGATCAAGTCGTCGGTCGTGATGCCTTCGTCCAGCTCGCGGGTGCCGTCAATCCGGCCTTCGGACATCAGCCCGACCTTGACGGCGCGGGCGCGCGTGAACACTTCCGTGCCTGGGCGCAATGCCGCGTTGAGATCGTGCGCATCGTAGGCCGGCTCAGGTTGCGCCGCTTCAGGCAGAGCATCCTCCGGCGAAGGAGCCTCCGGCGAGATAGCCTCCGGCGAGGCAGCCTCCGGCGGATCGGATTGCAGCATCGGATGGGTGGCGTCGCCGGGAAGCTGTCGCGTGACGGCGACGGAACTCTCGAAGAACTCGTTCAGATCGGCCTCCGACAGTCCCGGCGGCGTCTGGAGGTCGTCGAGCGTTTCCGCCGGAGGGGATGGAGCCTGCGTGACCAGGAAATCTTCGGCGCTCGGCTCGCCCTCTGTCGTGACGGCCGGCGACGGAGCCTGGTCGGTGTCCTGAGTGGATTCGAGCTCAGGGATCGAGAGTGGCTCGTCGTCCTCGAACGCCAGCAGCGTGTCCAGATCGGCGTCGCTCGGCACTGCCGATGAACTGCCTTCCCAGCCGCCCTGATTGAAGAACGAACGCGTCTGCGTGTCGGAACTGGCTGTCTCGCCGCTGTCGAACTCCTCGAACGCGAAGGGCTGCAACCCACCGAGCAGCTCTTCGGTCGCGCCGGGTCCGGCCATCTCGTGCTCGACGCCGGCTGCCGGCTGGCTATCGACGGCTGGTGGCGGCGGAGCGGCATCCGCTGCTGGCGTGGAGGTGATCGGCTCGCTGGAGAACGGGTTGAACGGCGTCAGACCTTCAAGCGCCTCGTCATCCGGCTCGACTTCAAACGGTGTCAGACCGATTTCGCCGAGCGAGCGCAACTCTTCGGTATAGCC
>JBBECJ010000334.1:0-2399 GCA_040881885.1 Thermomicrobiales bacterium
CGCTGGCCGGCGATGCTGGACTACTTCCAGGAGATCGCCGGCGCCAGCAACCGCGTCCAATACGAGCAGCTTGGGACGGCGACCGAGGGGCAGCCGCTCGTGCTGCTGACGATCTCATCGCCCGACAACCTGCGCCGGATCGAGCGCTACCGCGAGATCCAGGCGCGGCTGGCCGACCCGCGCGGGCTGGATGACAGCGAGGCAGAGGCGCTGGCCAGCGAGGGGCGCTGCGTGATCCTGATTACCTGTTCGATCCACGCGACCGAGGTCGGCGCGGTCCAGATGACGCCGGAGCTGGTCTATGAGCTGGCGACCCGCGACGACCCGGAGGTCCTCCGCATTCTCGACGAGGTGATCCTGCTGCTGGTCCCGTCGCTCAACCCGGACGGGATGGAGCTGGTGGCCGACTGGTACGAGCAGACGCTCGGCTCGAACGCCGAGGGGACGCCGCCGCCGACGCTCTACCACACCTACACCGGACACGATAACAACCGCGACTGGTTCATGTTTACGCAGGTTGAGACGCGGCTGGCGGTCGAGAAGATCCACAACGTCTGGCATCCGCAGATCGTTTTTGACCAGCACCAGATGATGAACGACGGGCCGCGCTACGTCCTGCCGCCGTTCATCGATCCGTACGACTCGAACGTCGATCCGATCCTCCAGCAGGAGGTGGCGCTGATGGGCCAGGCGATGGCGGCTGACCTGACTGCGGCCGGCAAGGCGGGCGTCGCGACCAACATCATCTTCGACGCCTACTCGCCGTCACGCGCCTACCAGCACTACCATGGCGGGGTGCGGATCCTTTCGGAGGCGGCCAGTGTCCGGATCGCGACGCCGATCACGCTGACTGGCGAGCAGTTGCGCGAGACGCGCGGCTTCGACCCGAAGACGGCCGCCTGGAACCACCCGCTGCCCTGGGAGGGCGGCGAGTGGCGGCTGCGCGACATCGTCGAGTACAACCGGATCGCGACGCTGGCGGCGCTCAACAACGCCGCCGCCTACCGCGACCGCTGGGTGCGCAACTTCTGGCGCGTCTCGAAGCACGCCGTCGAGACGGACAGCCCGCACGCCTTCGTCATCCCGGCCGGCCAGCGTGACCCGGTCACGACGGCCGAGATGCTGGAGGTGCTGCAAACCGGCGGCGTTGAGATCCACGAGGCGACGGAGCCGTTTGTCGCCGACAGCGTCGAGTTTCCGGCTGGCTCGCACGTCGTGACGGTTGCCCAGCCGTACGGGCGCTTCGCCAAGACGCTGCTGGAAGTCCAGCAATACCCTGATTTGCGCCAGTATCCCGGCGGGCCGCCGAAGCCGCCCTACGACATCACCGCCCACTCGCTGCCGTTGCAGATGGGGGTCGAGGCGTTCCAGATCGAGGAGCCGTTCGAGGCCGAATTGCGCCGGATTGAGCAAGTCCGCCTGCCGGACGGCGGTGTGCGTGGAAATGGCCCGCTGCATACGCTCGACGCGCGCGTCAACGCCAGCGTCCGGGCCGTCAACCTGCTGCTGGCGGGGGGAGCGCGCGTGTCGCGGCTGGCTGGCGCGGAAGCTGGCCTCGACGCCGGGACGTTCGTCGTCGAAGGCGTCGCGCATGACACGCTGGATCGGATCGCGCGCGAGACGCACGTGACGGCCAGCGCGCCGGAGGGCAGGCTGGACGCCGAGCGGCGCTGGATGCGCCAGCCGCGGGTCGGCCTCTACCGCTCGCACCGGCCCAACGGGATCGACGAGGGCTGGACGCGCTTCATCCTCGAACGCTACGACTTTCCATTTACGACGCTGCGCAATCGCGACATCCGCCAGGGCGACCTGAACGCGCGCTACGACGCGATCGTCCTGCCGCACCAGTCGCCGCGCGACATCCTGGACGGCAACCCGGCCCGCGACTATCCGGCCGAGTTCGCCGGCGGCCTGGGCGACCTTGGTGTCATCCAGCTGCGCCGCTTCGTCGAGTCGGGCGGGACGCTGATCGCGCTCGACGCGGCCTGCGAGGTGGCCATCAAGCAGCTCTACCTGCCGGTCACGAACGTGCTGGAGGGCGTCCGCAGCGACACGTTCTACAACCCCGGCTCGCTGCTGCGGCTGCTGCTCGACCCGGAGCACCCGCTCGGCTGGGGCTACGAGCGCGAGGCGGCGGCGCTGTTCGTCAACTCGCCCGCCTTCGACATCCAGAACGGCGGCGGCGGCGCGCAGGTGGTTGGGCGGTATCCATTCTCGAACCAGCTCCTGGCCGGCTGGATGCTCGGCGGCGAGCTGATCCGTGGCCGGGCGGCGCTGGTCGATGTCCCGGTCGGCAAGGGCCGCGTGATCCTGTTCGGCTTCCGCCCCCAGTTCCGCGCCCAGGCTCGTGGGACGTACCGGCTGCTGTTCAACGCGCTGTATTACGCGGCGATGGAGTA
>JBBECJ010000335.1:0-3988 GCA_040881885.1 Thermomicrobiales bacterium
CCCACGCCGTGAGGCGTCCTAGTCGTGACAAGGGTGTGACCACACGGGCGCAAATGGTCAAGATCCTCGGCAAACCACTCCGTATCGAGAGGACGCCTCACGGCGTGGGCCGATAAATGATTAATACGCCCGCGAGAAGACCGCCTGGGCAGTCGCGGGCTTGCCGCAGACGACGCAGGCTCCCTTGTCCGCTGGTTGCTCGAACGGAAGACACCGGATTGTCGCCCGCGAGTCGTTCTTGACCTTCGTTTCGCAAGTGGCGTCGCCACACCAGCCGGCCAGCGAAAATCCGGCATTGCTGGACGCCCGCTCGTAGAGCTCATCCAAGGTCGTCACGCTCGCCGTGTTCTCGCTCAGAAACGACTTGGCGGCAGTGAACATGTCCTGTTGGATCGTCTCAAGCAGTTCCATGACAGTCGACGCGAGGTCTCCGATTCCGACCGTCTGCTTCTCGCGCGTGTCACGCCGGACGACGACAACCTGCTGGTTCTGAACGTCGCGCGGGCCGGCCTCGATCCGCAACGGCACGCCACGCAGCTCCCACTCATTGAACTTCCAACCAGGACTCTTGTCGTCGCGCCAGTCAACGTGAGTGCGCACATCATCAAGCTCGCCGACGACCCGCGACACCCACTCCTCGACCGGTCCGCGCTCGACCTCCTTGCGCCAGATCGGGACGATGACGGCCTGGATCGGCGCGACACGCGGCGGCAGCTTCAGGCCGGAGTCGTCGCCGTGGACCATCACGATCGCGCCGATCGTCCGCTGGCTGAGGCCCCAGCTCGTGCTTTGAGCAAACCGGCGCTCGCCGGCGGCGTCGAGGAAGTTGATCTCGAACGCCTTGGCGAAGTTCTCACCGAGGTAGTGCGACGTGCCGGACTGCAACGCCCAGCGCTTGCCGCCCATCATCGCCTCGATCGTGTAGGTGCGGACCGCGCCGGCGAACTTCTCGCTCTCACTCTTGATGCCTGGAATGACCGGTATCGCCAGTTCCGTCTCAGCGAAGTCACGGTAGATGTCCAGCATCTGCAGCGCGCGCGCCTCGGCTTCGTCGGCGCTCGCGTGGGCGGTGTGCCCCTCCTGCCAGAGGAACTCAGACGTGCGCAGGAACGCTCGCGGACGGTTCTCCCAGCGCACGACAGAGCACCACTGGTTGATCAGCAACGGCAAGTCGCGGTACGACTGGACCCATTGGCCGAACATGTGGCATATCATGGCTTCCGATGTCGGACGAATCGCCAGCGGCTCTTCCAGCTCGTTGCGGCCACCACGCGTGACCCAGGCAACCTCCGGGGCAAAGCCTTCGACGTGTTCGGCTTCCTTTTCCATGAACGACTTTGGGATCAGCAGCGGAAAGTACGCGTTCTGGACGCCGGTCTTCTTGAAGCGCCTGTCGAGAGCAGCCTGCATATTCTCCCAAAGGCCGTAGCCGTAGGGGCGGATCACCTTGCAGCCACGGACAGGAGAGTCATCGGCCAGTTCCGAGCTTTTGACGACATCGACATACCAGCGGTCAAAGTCGTCGTCCTGGTCGATCAGATCCTCGACGTAGCCGCGCGCGCGGTCCTCGGTGCCCTGCATCGGTGCTCCCATCGGCGTATCGTTGTTCGGCCCGTGTAGAATCGCGACGGGCGCCTGCCCGGCCAACTGTCGCGCCGGCTGACGATTATAGCAACCCGCCTCAGTCCACCACGTCGCGGAGCGAATCAGAGAGGGCGCACGACAGCAGTGACGAAGACAATCGCATTGATGACCGGCGGCGGAGACTGCCCAGGGCTGAACGCCGCGATTCGAACCGTTGTCCGGTCCGCGACCCAGATGTACGGCTCACGCGTGATAGGCATCGCCGATGGATTCGAGGGGCTGATCGAGAAGCGCTACCGTCTGCTGACGCCCGGCGAAACCCGCGGAATCCTGCGCGTCGGCGGAACGATATTAGGCGCGTCAAACCGAACCAATCCGTGGGTCTACACACCGCCCGGTGAGTCGACCCCTGTCGACGCATCCGCCGCCGCCTACGCAACGCTCGACGAGATCGGAGCCGACGCGCTGATCGTGATCGGTGGCGACGGAACGCTCTTTCTGACACACAAGTTCGCGGGAGGGCGAATTCCGGTCGTCGGCATACCTAAGACGATCGACAACGATGTCCACGGCACCGACTACGCGATCGGCTTCGACTCGTGCGTCGCGACCGTTACCGACGCGATCGATAAGCTGCACACAACCGCCGAGTCGCATCACCGCGTGATGCTCGTCGAAGTCATGGGCCGGACCGCCGGTTGGATCGCCCTCTATTCAGGCGTGGCCGGTGGCGCGGATGTCGTCCTGATGCCGGAACGGAACCTTGAACGACGCTATAGGCTCGCCGACCTGATCGATAAGGTCGAGGAGCGACAGCGCGCCGGCCGGCACTTCACAATCGTCGTCGTCGCCGAGGGCGTCACCGGACCTTCCGGTGAGGAGACGTTCTGGTCACGCACCGGCGACAAGCACGCATGGCGTCTGGGTGGAGTCTGTTACTCGCTGGAGCGGGAGCTCGGCAAGCTGACGACGCTCGAAGTACGCGCGCTGATTCTCGGCCACTTGCAGCGCGGCGGATCGCCGACGCCCACCGACCGAATCCTCGCGACCAGGCTCGCGCATGCCGCGACGGTTGCGGCACACGACGGCGCCAACGGAGTCATGTCCGGCCTGCGCGGGACCAACGTTGAGCTCGTGCCGCTCGATCAAGTGGCGATAGGTCCGCGCCGCGTGCCAGACGACGATCCGCTCCTGCAAGCAGCTGAGTCGATCGGGATGTTCGTTGGCTGAGCCAGACGCCTTCCTGCCACCTGGAAAGCTGCCCAGCGAACTTCTCAGCCACCTGATCGGCTCCTATGTCGTCGCCGACCCCGAAGTCTTGATCGGGCCAGGCGTCGGACGCGACGCCGCCGCGATTCGCGTCGGCGACCGAGCCATCGTCGTCAAGACGGACCCAATCACGTTCGCGACGCCGGATGCCGGACGCTACCTCGTGCACGTCAACGCCAACGACATCATCTGCATGGGCGCGACCCCGCGCTGGTTGTTGGTGACGGCCTTGCTGCCGGAAAAGTCCACGACGGCATCCCTCGTAGAAGAGATCTTCGCGTCGCTCGCCGCAGCCGCCAGCGAACTCGGAATCGCGCTGGCCGGCGGTCACACCGAGATCACGATTGGCCTCGACCGCGTCATCCTCGTCGGACAGATGATTGGCGACGCCGACCCTGACGCGCTGCTCGACGTACGCTCGGCGCAACCAGGCGATGCGCTGCTCCTCTGCTCGGGCATTGCCATCGAAGGCACATCAATCCTCGCCAGCGAGGCGACTGAACGACTGATGAGCGTGCCGCCCGAACTGCTTGCCTCAGCCAATCGGTTTTCTCGTTCACCAGGTATCTCGGTCGTCCCAGCCGCGCGCGCGATGCTCGGCTCCGGAGTCCGGGTTCGAGGCTTCCACGATCCCACCGAAGGCGGACTGGCAAGCGCGATCGCTGAATTATCTGTCGCGACTGGGTTGGGAATCGAAATCGATGAGGCCTCAATCCTGATCTATCCAGAGACCTCCGCGATCTGTGCCACGCTTGGACTCGACCCACTCGGTCTGATCGCCAGCGGCGCGCTCCTGGCGGTCGTCGCCGGCCCAGACGACGCGCGGGCCGTCGCGGCCGTCAAGCAGGCGGGAATCGCAGTGGCGAGGATCGGTACGATGACATCCGAGACAGGCTGCTGGATGATCCGCGCCAACGGGCGCACACCCTTGCCTACATTCGCCGTTGATGAGTTGGCCCGCTTTATGGCGTCGTGAGATCCCCTGAACGCCTAGCCTCACGTAGGGGCGATGGCCGCAGCCTCGCCCTTCTTGACACACGAACGGCCCGGAGCTGGGCGAGGCACGGCGTTCATGCAACGCCATCGGTTCGATCGACCCCAAGCAGAAACGACACAACCGGGGGTGCGACGCCCC
>JBBECJ010000335.1:3998-15465 GCA_040881885.1 Thermomicrobiales bacterium
CGCCCGCTGTGTCGTTGGCTTAGTTCCGTGTCGATTACATGTCCTTGGTCAACGTCACCAGGAACTCGGCGTTGGTTGGCGTCTTGGCGAGCCGGGCAAGGACGAGTTCGGTGCCCTCGGTTCCGCCAAGCATCGAAACCATCCGGCGCATCGTGTAGACCTGCCGCAGTGCCTGCTCGTCGAGCAACAGGTCCTCGCGGCGCGTGCCGGAACGCTGAATGTCGATCGATGGATAGATGCGCCGCTCGGCCAGCTTGCGGTCGAGGTGCAACTCCATGTTGCCGGTGCCCTTGAACTCCTCGTAGATGACGTCATCCATCCGCGAGCCGGTGTCCACCAGGCACGTGGCAACGATCGTCAGGCTGCCGCCGCCTTCGATGTTGCGCGCGGCGCCGAAAAACCGCTTCGGTGGGTAAAGCGCGATTGGGTCGATGCCGCCGGAGAGCGTCCGGCCGCTCGGTGGAACAGCCAGATTGTAGGCGCGCGCCAGACGCGTGATCGAGTCGAGCAGGATCACAACATCGCGTCCGCCCTCGACCAGCCGCTTGGAGCGCTCCAGCACCATCTCCGCGACTTTGGTGTGGTCCTCGACCGGCTCGTCGAATGTCGAGGAGACGACTTCGCCGTCTACTGAGCGCTTCATGTCGGTGACTTCCTCGGGCCGCTCACCGATCAGGCAGACCATAAGGTGAATGTCCTGGTAGTTCGACGTGACGCCATTCGCGATCGCCTTGAGAATGATCGTCTTGCCTGCCTTTGGCGGAGAGACGATCAGCCCACGCTGGCCGCGCCCGATCGGCGCGACGAGGTTGAGCAGGCGCGTCGAGATAATGTGTGGCTGCGTCTCAAGGTCGATCAGTTCAAGCGGGAAGATCGGCGTCAGCGTGTCAAAGTTCGGGCGGCGGCGGGCGATTTCCGGATCAACGCCGTTGACCGCCTCGACCCGCAGCAACGAGTGAAATTTCTCACTCTCCTTCGGCGGACGGATCTGGCCGGAGACCTTGTCTCCCGTTCGAAGCCCGAAGCGCCGAATCTGCGACTGCGAGACGTAGATGTCGTCCGAACCCGGCAGATAACGCTCTCCACGCAGGAAGCCGAAGCCGTCCTCAATGATGTCCAGCACGCCCTCGCCGTACTTATAGCCGGCGGCCTCTGATTGCGCCTGAAGAATGCGCCCCATCAGGTCGATCTTCTTGTAGCGCTGGTAGTTTGGGATCTCCAAATCGCGGGCGATCGTGTGCAACTCATCGAATTGCTTGGCGTCGAGATCGCTGATGCTCAGCAACGGCGTCTCGCGCTGAATGATGAAGTCCGAGTTGCGGTCGCGGTCACGGTCGCGCTCACGTGGTTGTCGGCCTCGGAAACCACGCCCCTGTTCCTGTTGTCGCTGGTGATCGCCGGGGCCGTTCGCTTCGCCGCGCTGCTGACCACCGTCCCGGTGACCTCCGTCACGCAGACCACCATCGCGTCGGTCCCGCTGCCGGTCCTGACGCTGGGGCTGCTGCTGCGGTTGAAGCTGATGCTGGATTTCGGCCATCGGAGCCGACACAGCCTCCGTTGCCGACGCCTCGCTTGCCACGTCAGTCTCCACCGAGCGGCTCGCGTCAGCGGTCATGCCATTCGGCGTGACCTGTGTCGTCTGCTCGACGGTTGCGTCCGGCAGCGCCGGCTCAGGCGCTGTGACAACCGGGGCTTCAACTGCTGGAACTGGAGTAGGAGCTTCGGTTTCGGCGCCGGTCGCGGCTGGTTGCTCGGCCACGGCTGTGGCCTTAGGGGTTCGCTTTCGCGGGGCGCGTGTTCGCGGCGTCGGCGTTTCCGCCTCAGGCTGCTCGCCCACGACGCCTGCTTCTTGTTCTTGGGACTCCATTGCTCACCGTACTGTTAACTGCGCGCCAACGCGGCGCGCACGCGGCCCGGACGACCCGGGCATCCGAACGCTGGGGATCGTCTCCATAGAAATGAGACACGAATGGATACAGACGCGGAAGGATCAGTCACACGGATGGGTCTTCAATCGATTGTGTTGCTGATAATTACCCGAGGCTGGAGCGCGGGAAACCCACCGCTCCGTGCCACTATATCAGCAATCACGCCACTAGTCAAACCGCGTCGCGGAAAACGCGGCCAGCTTGTCCAGCCGATGGGTTGCGTCGATTCGACGAATCGTTCCAGATCGCGAGCGCATAACCAGCGACTGTGTCGTCGCGCCATTCGATGAGTAGTGGACGCCTTCCAACAGTTCGCCATCAGTGATACCGGTCGCCGCGAAGAAGACGTTGTCGGAACTGACGAGGTCGTCAATGCTATAGACCTTCGACGTATCGAGGTTCATGTCCGCGACCAGTTGCCGTTCCTCTTCGTTCCGCGGCCAGATGCGGCTCTGGAGATTACCGCCCATACACTTCAACGCGCAGGCGGAGATCGTTCCCTCCGTCGCGCCACCGATCCCGACCAGCAAATCCAGGCCAGTCTCCGGCATGGCCGCCATCAAGGCTCCGGCGACATCGCCGTCCGTGATGAACTTGATCCGCGCGCCCGCCTTTCGGATTTCGTCAACGATGTCCGCGTGACGCGGGCGATCCAGGACAACGACCGTCAGGTCGCGGAGACCCATGCCCTTCGCCTTCGCGACGCGCTCGAGGTTTTCGCGCAGCGGACGCTCGATGTCGATCGCGTCGGCCGCCGCCGGCCCAGTTGCCAGCTTCTCCATATACGCGATCTTGGCTGGAAAGTGCATCGTGCCGCGCTCGGAGAGCGCGACAACCGAAATCGCGTTCGGCATCCCGTTCGACAGCAGGCGCGTCCCCTCGACCGGATCGACAGCGATATCGACGCGCGGCTCGCGCCCCTTGCCGACCTCCTCGCCGATATACAGCATCGGCGCTTCGTCCTTCTCGCCCTCGCCGATGACGATAATTCCGTCCATCTCGATTGTCGCCAGCGCTGTCCGCAGCCCGTCGACCGCCGCCTGGTCAGCCGCGATCTTGTCGCCGCGTCCCATCCAGCGCGCGGCGGCGAGGGCGCCCGCTTCGGTCGCCCGCACCAGGTCCATCGCCAGGTTCCGGTCGGGCTGAGCCGTCAATGTCCCGCTCACTGCCAGTGCTCCTGTCGTTACTCCTCCGCGAGGAATCCCTCCCCGATCAACGATGGTCGCCTATTGAGAAAGTCGCCAACACTTGTCGCCACCCGATCGGTCGAGCCGATGCTGATCTCGCAACTTGGGAGCGAGTTGATGAACGATTCTCCGTATCGTCTGCTGACAATCCGGCGGTCGAGGACGACGCACGCGCCGCGATCGTCCGCGCTGCGGATCAGCCGCCCGAAGCCCTGCTTGAAACGCAGGATCGCCTGCGGAACCGCGTACTGCGCAAACGGTTCATCAAACTGCTCGCTCCGCGCGGCGAAGACCGGGTCCGACGGGACCGGGAACGGCAGCTTCGTGATCACCAACAGGCTAAGCGCGTCCCCAACAATGTCAACCCCTTCCCAGAACGAGTTCGTCCCGAGGATGATCGTGCGCGGGTTGGCCTTCAACCGGTCGATCAGTTGCCGTGGCGAGCCGTCGATGCGCTGTCCAAGCACCAGGATGTTGCGCGCCTCGAGTATCCGCTTGATCGCGCGGTAGGTAGCTTGCAGCGCGCTGTGGGACGTGAACAGCACCATCGCCCGCCCACCCGACGCGCCGCAGACCTCGATGATCGATTCCTGGAGCTTTTTCTGATGTCCGGGCTGTCCCGGCTCCGGTACGTCATCGGTGACTGCCAGCATCGCCGATCGCGCGTAGTCGAATGGCGACGGAACGCGCACCTCGTCGGCGTCGTCAAGCGACAGCCGGTCGCGGATGTACTCAAACGACGCGTCGGTCGTCAGTGTCGCCGATGTCAGGGTGACGCTCTCGCAACGGTTAAAGAGCCGATCGTTGAGGATTCCTCCCACATGCAGCGGAGCGGCATGCCCGCTCGTCTCGTCAGTCGCCAGCCGCCGCGACAGCCAGTAGATCATCTCGTTGCTCGGCGTCGAAACGAATTCCGTCATCCGTGCGCGCAGCGCCTCGATGTCCTGTTCCAGAACCTCAAACTCGGTCTTCATCTCGGGTCGGGTCGGCAACTCGTCGTCGCTGAAGCCATCCAGCGATCGGTCGAAGAAGCGCAGGTCATCGATCAGGCGTCCGAGCGGTTGCATCAGGTCGTCCCACTCGATCTCGAGTTGTGACCAACCCGGGTCGCGTCGGGCCGCTGATGTCACCCGCATCTGCCGGTCGTAACCGGTGCTCTCGTGCTCATAGCGCTCAACGAAATCGCCGAGCGCGTTGAAGAAGCGGTCGACGCCGTCGCTACATGCCTTTGCGTTGGCGTGCGCCTCGGACAGCCGTGGTTGCAGCAGTGCCGCGATCGAACGGCTGCGCTCCCCACCCTGGCCCGCGATTGACCGAAACGTCAGCCCAAGCGCGCCGCCGATCCCAAGCGGTTCTGAGTCGGTCACGACACGGTGGACCAGGTCGCTGGCCTGACCGCGAGAAATGCTATAGCCGACTCTGTCGGTCGCTTCGGCCTCGAGGTGATGGGCCTCATCGATCACAAGCTGGCGGTAAGTCGGGATGACCGAGTGCCGCGCCAACAAGTCGGAAATCAGCAGTGAATGGTTGACGATGACGATATGGGCCGACTCGGCCTCCTGACGCGCGCGAAACAGGAAGCACTGGTTGCGCCGGTGGAAGACACATTGGCCGGGAATGCAGGAACCTTCCTCCTCCGCCAGCCTGCCCCAATACCCGCGCTGGTCCGGCGAGAGATGTAGTTCGGCGCTATCGCCGGTGTTGGTCTGCTGCAGCCAGGCTATGACTTTCGCGTACAGCTGCGCCTGGGCCGGGGACGTTGCGTCTTCGCGCTGGGCAATGAACCAGCGCCGCAGACAAAGGTAGTTCCCGCGACCCTTCAGGACAGAAACCTTCAGGTCGCGTAGCGGGATCAGCGCCGCGTCCGGCCCGTTCGGGTCGGCCTGCTCCGCGGCGGCCCGGAGGGCAGGGACATCCTTCTTCAGCAACTGGTCCTGCAAAGCGATCGTCGCCGTCGAGACAACGACTCGATCGCCCTGCTCGACGGCATGCAGCGCGGCCGGCAGCAGATAACCGAGTGACTTGCCGGTTCCTGTTCCCGCTTCGACGAGCAGCTGACCGCCCTCGTTCAACGCTTCAGCAACTCGCCGCATCATCTGTAGCTGCTGCGGCCGTTGCTCAAAGTTGGGAACGGACTTCGAAAACGGGCCGCCCGCCTCCATCGCCACATCCAGCGTTTCCTGCTGAATCGCCCCGCCGCTTCCGGTCAGCTCCAGCCGTTCCGGTCGTTCACGTGGCACGAGGAACAACGCCTCGGAACCGACGTTCGGAGACGCTGAGAGTTGGGATAGCAACGCCGCGCCGATTGATGTGCCGAGAAGACTTGCGTCCGACTTCCGCTCCCGTAGCAGGCTGCTGAAGAAGCGTGTCAGGTGCGAACCTGATAACCGGGTAACACTGACGAGCCGTTCGAGCGTCGCGTCGTCGAACTGGTCCGCGCGATCGACCAGGCGGTTGAAGACGGCCATCGTCGTCTCGGCGTCGGCCACCGCGCGATGCTTCGACGGCACTTCCACGCCCAGAACCGACGCGATCGTGCCGAGGTTGTAGGCAGGCAGTTCAGGCAGCAGCACCGTCGCCAACTCGAACGTGTCATAGCGGACGTTCGGGAAGCGCAGGCCCGCAGCCTGGAGCATTTCGAGGTCCATCTCGACCGACTGGCCGACGATCGGCGCCTGGCGGATGAAGTCGCGCAGCTTCGGCGCGACAGCCGCGAACAACGGAGCGCCGCGCAACTCATCGTTTCCAAGCCCCGTCAGCGTCTGAATGCCAAGCGAAATTGGCTTCGCGGGCCGGACGAGTTCTTCGAATCGATCGATGATCTTGTCGCCACGGAACTTGACGGCGCCGATCTCGATGACCTCGTCGCGGCTGGGGTCCATCCCCGTCGCTTCGAGATCCAGCGCGACGCAGACATCGCTCAGCATCGAGACGTCCTCGTCACGAACGGTTCCCGCTGACGAACGTGGCGGCGGCGATCGTCAACAACCCAAGTTGCGTCAAGCCGGTTGCGATCGGGGGGATCTCGATGAATTCGCTGGTCGTGTGCCCCTGCCCGCCATGGGTGATGCCGACGCATAGCGCCGGGATGCCGAGGCTGATCGGAATGTTCGCGTCGGTGCTCGACGCGTCGAAGACCGGTTCGAACCCAAGCTGACGTAGCGCTTCGCCGGCTGCAACCACCAGTGGGTGAGTGCGCGGACAATCGCCGGCTGGTCGTTCGCCCAGGACTTCGACATCCACTGTCAGTCCATCGCCGGCGGCAGTCGCGGCGATCTCGCCAACCTGGTCAACCAGTTGACGCAACGCGCCGGGATCGACGGAGCGCATATCGACCAGCGCGCTCGCGCTCGGGGCGATCGTGTTTACCGATGTCCCACCCTCGATCGTGCCGATGTTGTAGGTCGTCTTCGGTTCGGATGGCACATCCAGATCAGCGATTTGCGCGATGATTCGCGACAGACCGTGGATCGCGTTCGGCTTGCCGAAGGCTCCCCATGAGTGCCCACCGGGGCCGGTCACCCGTAGCCGCCAGCGGGTGGAACCGACTCCGGCATGCGTCACCCGGCCCAGATTGTGACCCTCGACCGCGATGACAGCGCCGAGATCAGCCCGATAGCACTCGACAGCCGCTCGAATACCGCTCAGGTTGCCAAGACCCTCTTCCCCGACGGTCGCGGCGACGATGATGTCGGCATCGGTTTCCAGTCCAAGCGCGTCAAACAGCGCCAGCAATCCCAGCATCGCCGCGACACCGAGACTGTTGTCCCCAACGCCCGGACCATGCAGGCAATCACCCTCTCGGCGAACGGCAACGTTAGTCGTGGCTGGAAAGACCGTGTCCGTGTGGGCGGCCAGCATGACGGCCATCCCGCCGCGCGAGCCGCGACGCGCGTAAACATTGCCTACATCGTCCCGTTCGGGCGAGTAACCGAGGCCGGATAGAAGCGACGCGATGAAGTTGGCTCGCGCGCCCTCAGCGCCGGTTGGGGCGGGAACCTCGCAAATGGCAATCGCGCGCTCGGCAACGGAATCCAGCAAGCCCGTGGCGGCAACCCGCAGACGCTCGAATTGGCGCTGGTTTGGCGTCAATGGTCCTCCAGGGACAGACGGGATCGGCGAGATTGCAATTGACGGAGTATCGAGGCGGGATGTGGCCCGGTATCGCTTGAATCCGAGCCTGCCGTCAGGGCTGCAAGTATAGCATGCGGCCATTCCAGATCGACTGCACATCACCGAATACCGCTAATTCGCGCCAACTCCTTGACACCGGTTGGAACGCTCCGTACAGTGACACCGGCTTCTCGCGCGATCGCCCGGACACCCTCCAGACATCCCCCGCCCTCCGCGATGCGCGCCGAGCGACACGTGTTGCGGAGGAGGATCGATGCAGCGGATCTATCGCGGTCGGGAAGGCATGATATCCTGGGCGCTCCACCGATTGACCGGTCTTGGCGTATTGATGTTCCTGCTGATCCACATCGCCGACATCTACGTCATCGGTTATGGTCCGGAGGAGTTCGACTCTCTACTCTTCATTTACGACACTCTTGGCTTTCGCCTGATGGAGGTGCTGCTCGTCGCCGCCCTCTACTATCATGCGATCAACGGCGTCCGTATCATCCTGATCGACTTCTGGGATAGCGCCGTCCTCATCCAGCGCCAGCTGTTTTACTGGGGCATCGCGGTCTTCTTTCTTACCTTCATCCCAACGGCAATTTTGATGCTACGGCCGCTGTTTTAGGCGCGGAGGGGGTACGATTCATGCAGAGTCGCGGAGGTGGGCGGGCACGGCCAGCCGAGGGCAACGGCCTGGAAGTCTTCTCATGGTACTTCTTTCGCGTCAGCGGCCTGTTGCTGATCTTCTTCGCGATCCTGCATGTCGTCATCATGCACGTCGTCAACACGGTCGACGAGATCGACTACGCCTTCGTCGCGGATCGTTGGGGCTCACCGTTCTGGAAAGTCTATGACTTCCTCCTGCTGACGCTGGCGCTCCTGCACGGCGTCAACGGCGCGCGCGTCAGCATCGAGGACTACGTCCGCGGCAGCGGTTGGCGAACCGTCGCGATGACAACGCTCTGGGTGACTGCGTTCGTGTTCATGGTCATCGGCGCTTTGGCGATTGTAACCTTCGACCCGGTGGCCTTCGAGGCCGCCCACGCGGGGAGATAACGCAATGTATCACCGCTACGACGCATTGATAATCGGCGCTGGTGGCGCGGGGCTGATGGCAGCCGCTCAGCTTTCGAATGTCTGTAGCACGGCCGTTATCTCCAAGCTTTACCCGCCGCGCTCGCATACCGGCGCGGCCCAGGGCGGGATCGGAGCCGCGATTGGCAACGTCGAAGAAGACCACTGGCTCTGGCACATGTTCGACACCGTCAAGGGTGGCGACTACCTGACCGATCAGGACGCCGCCGAGGTCCTCGCCCGTGAGGCGATCGACGCCGTCTTCGAACTCGAGCACATGGGTCTGCCGTTCAACCGTACCCCTGACGGCAAGATCGACCAGCGCCGCTTCGGCGGCCACACACGCAACTTCGGCGAAGGTCCGGTCCGTCGCGCCTGCTTCTCGGCCGACCGGACCGGCCACATGATCCTCTATACCCTCTACCAGCAGGGCATCAAGAACGACGTCGAGTTTTATGACGAGTACATGATGCTCGACCTGCTTATCACCGATGACGGCGTCTGCAACGGCATCGTCGCGCTGAATGTCGCGGACGGCGAATTCCATGTTTTCCACGCCAAGGCGGTCATCTTGGCAACCGGCGGCTTCGGGCGCGTCTTCAAGATCACCTCGAACGCGATGGCGGCGACCGGTGACGGTGTTGCCGTCGCGTTCCGGCGCGGCATTCCGCTGGAGGACATGGAGTTCTACCAGTTCCACCCGACCGGGATAAACAAGCTCGGCATCCTGCTGACCGAAGGCGCTCGCGGCGAGGGCGGCATCCTGCGCAACGTCAACGGCGAGCGGTTCATGGAACGCTACACGCCGACCCTGAAAGACCTGGCCCCGCGTGACATGGTCTCCCGCTTTATCTGGCAGGAGATTCGCGAGGGACGCGGAATCGGGCCGGACAAGGACTACATTCATCTTGACCTCACCCACCTTCCGCCCGGCGCGCTTGAAGAGAAGTTGCCCGACATCACCGACTTCGTCCGCACCTACATGGGCATCGACCCGGTTACCCAGCCAATTCCCATTCAGCCGACAGCCCACTACGCGATGGGCGGCGTCCCGACCGACATCGATGGTCGGGTGACGCTGGATGCGTCGAACACCGCCTTGCCGGGCCTCTACGCCGCCGGCGAGGTCGCCTGTGTCTCGGTCCATGGCGCGAACCGGCTCGGAACGAACAGCCTCGTCGACCTCATCGTCTTCGGTCGCCGGGCTGGCAAACACGCCGCTGAGTTCGTAAAGACAGCCAACCTGGCCGCGCTGCCGGCCGAGCCGGACTTCCGCGCCCGCGCCGAAGTCAGCAACCTGCTGGATCGCACGAAGGGCGAGAAAGCGGCCGACATCCGCGCGACGATGCAGGCGGAGATGATGGACAAGGCCGGCGTCTTCCGAACCGGCGAGGCGCTCAGCGAAGTCCGAGGCACGTTGAGTAATCTGCGCGCTCGCTACGCCAACGTCGCCATCGATGACAAGGGCAAGATCCACAACATGGACCTGGTCGAGGCGCTCGAGCTGGGATTCATGCTTGACTGCGCCGAGACGATCGTCGAGGGGGCCGTCACACGCACCGAGAGCCGCGGCGCGCACATGCGCGAGGACTACGCGGAACGCGACGACGAAAACTGGCTCAAACACACGCTGGCCTACAAGACCTCCGGCGGCATTCAGATGAAGTACAAGCCGGTCTCAATAACCCGCTTTGAACCGAAGGAGCGCAACTACTGATGCAGGTCAAAATCAAGATCCTGCGGTTCAACCCCGAACAGGACACCAAGCCACACTTCGAGACCTACACCGTCGAGCAGGAGCCGACTGACCGCGTCCTCGACGCGCTCAACAACATCAAATGGTACACGGATGGAACGCTGACCTTCCGACGCTCGTGCGCCCACGGCGTCTGCGGTTCGGACGCGATGCGCATCAACGGGCGCAACCGGTTGGCCTGTAAGCTCCTGATCCAGGATGTCGGCGCGAACATCACGATCGAGCCGATCATGGGCTTCCGTGTCCTCAAGGACCTCGTCGTCGACATGGAGCCGTTCTTCGCCGGCTACCGCGCCGTCAAGCCGTTCCTGATTAACCACGACCAACCGCCCGCCGGCCGCGAACGCCATCAGACGCCCGAAGACCGCGACCGAATCGACGACACCTCCAAGTGCATCATGTGCGCCTGCTGCACGACCGCCTGCCCGATCACCTGGACCAATGCGGACTTCGTTGGCCCGGCAGCTATCGTCCAGGCCCATCGCTTCATCTACGACAGCCGCGATCAGGGCTCCGACGAACGCCTCGCAATCATGAACGACAAGTCCGGCGTCTGGCGCTGCCGCACGATCTTCAACTGCACCGACGCCTGCCCGCGCGACATCAAGATCACCCGCGCGATCGAGCAGGTAAAACGGACGCTGCTGTACGACCGCGTCTGAACAGTGCTGAGTGCTGAGCGCCGAGTATCTAAACCTCAATTCGATTGATTGAGCAGAAACGTATTACATCTCGGCACTCGGCACTCGGCACTCGGCACTCAGCACTCAGCACTCAGCACTCAGCACTCGTGATATAATCCGCAATTCAATGCGTCCGCTCTCGCCGGAGGATGAATTGTGGACAACCCGTTCAGTTGGGACTACCTCACCGCGCCGATCAGGGAGACACCGACCTTCGGTCCGTTCTCGATCTCATACCTGGTGTTCTTCGGATTCGTGTTTCTCGTCTGCGCGTTCATATTCGTTGACGCGCCCCGTCGTTTCGCCGACCACAAGCTCAACCGAGACACCATCCGCCGCTTCGCCACATGGCTCATGTGGTCGAGCGCGATCGCGCTGTTCTTCCTCGGCGTTCGGGCGACACGGACGCCCTTCCTGACGCTCGAGAAGCGCATCTGGATGTACCTGTCGTTACTGGCGTTCATCGTCGTCGTCACCTATATCATCGCCTATTTGCGCTCGACCTACCCGAGCCGGCTGGCGGCCTTTGAGCGCAGCCGCGAACGGCGCGCCTGGCAGCACGCGGCTCGTCGCCCGGGCGGACAGGTGGCCGCGCGATCGACGAAACGGCCCAAGGCGCAGACATCGCAGCGCAAGCGGCGCGCTGCGCGCTAGGGCGGAACCGGATCGCCAGGGAGCAGCAGAAACGGGCCAGGCATATTGCCTGGCCCGTTCGCGTGT
>JBBECJ010000336.1:0-2394 GCA_040881885.1 Thermomicrobiales bacterium
GACGCGCCGCCGGCGCTGCTGGCGGCCTTCGTCGGGATTGCCGCGCGACTTCTGGTCCTCAAGTCGCGGGCGATGCTGCCGCGGCCGGACGTTGTCGAGGCCGAGCGAGATCTTGACGATCTGGCCGAGCAGCTTCGCGAGTATCAGCGCGCGAAACGGGCCGCTGAGTCGTTTCGAGCGTTGGAAACGTCGGGCATGCGCACGTTCGGACGGCCTCCAGCCACCGATCTGCCGCCACCGAAGATCGTTCTCGTTCCTCCGCCGGTCGGCCACCTGCGCCGCGCGCTGCTGCGCACGCTGGCTCGTGTCCGGGCTGAGCCGGAGGTCGCGGCGATGCGGAGGATCGTCACGATCGGTGAGATGCTCGACAGGTTGCGGACGCGGCTGGCGCGCGCTCGGCACGGCGCGCGGTTTCACGAAATTGTCGGATCGAATGGACGAGATGAGACGGTCGTCGGCTTCATCGCGCTACTGACCCTCTGGCGGCGCGGCGAGGTGGATATCCAGCAGGATGGCCTCTTCGCGGACATCCAGGTCACTCCGTTAGCGGGCGCGCCCGTGTCCGGTGGTGACGCATGAACCAACAGCCGCCAGATGCCCAGGCAGTTCTCGACCTGAACGTTGAATTACCAGAGGAGGCCGCTGCCGCGATCGAGGCGCTGCTGTTCGCGTCTGGCAGCCCAGAGGAGACGACGACGTTGGCGGCGGCGCTGGGCTGGAGCCAGGCGGACGTGAAGCGCGGGTTGGACGCGCTCGAACGCCAGTTGCGCGACGGAGGGCGTGGAACGCTGTTGCAACGCGACGGTAACATCGTTCAACTTGTCACGGCGCCGCGCTTCGGTCAGGCGATCTCGCGGCTGCTTGGGATGGAACGCTCGGTTAAGCTATCCAGCGCCGCGCTGGAGACGTTGGCGTTGGTCGCTTACCGTCAGCCCGTGACGCGCTCCGAGATCGAGTCCATCCGTGGCGTTGACTCCAGTGGCGTCCTGGCGACGCTGGTAGCCCGCGAACTGGTCGAGCCGCGCGGCCGGCGCTCGACCCCCGGAAACCCAATCGAATACGGCACGACCGCCGGCTTCCTGCAATTCTTCGGCCTGACTTCGTTGCACGAGCTGCCGCCGCTCAGCGATTAACGTGTAATGCGTGACGCGTGATGCGCCAGATTGTCACGCATCACGCATCACGTCACACCGTCGAACCGGCCAGTTCGCGAACGCGGGCGACCGTCTCGACGACGACGCCAATCGCGCGATTGATCTCGGCATTTGTAGTGTCCTTGCCGAGCGTGAGGCGCAGCGAGCCACGGGCGATGTCCGGGCCGAGGCCGAGCGCGGTCAGGACGTGGGATGGTTCGGTCGAGCCGGTCGAGCAGGCCGATCCACTGCTGGCGGCGATGCCGAGCATGTCGAGGTTGAGCAGCAGCGTTTCGCCTTCGACGCCCGCGAATGAGAGATTGACATTATTCGGCAGCCGCTTAGTCGGGTGACCGTTGAGGATGGTGTCCGGGACGCGTTCAAGGATGCCCTCGATCAGCTTGTCTCGCAATTGGCGCAGGCGGGTGTTGCGCCCGTCCATTTCATCGACGGCCAGCGCCAGCGCGGCGGCCATCCCAACGATCAGCGGAACGTTCTCGGTGCCGCCACGCCGGGCGCCTTCCTGACCCCCGCCGTGCTGCTGCCAGGCGATCGGTGTCCGCCGTCGGACGTAGAGCAGACCGACGCCTTTCGGACCGTAGAACTTGTGGGCGGAGAGCGAGAGCAGGTCGACGTCGAGATCGTCCACATCGAGCGATTGCGCGCCGGCCGCCTGGACGGCGTCGGTGTGGACGACGATTCCGCAGGCACGCGCCAGCGCCGCGATCTCGCGGATTGGCTGGATCGTGCCGATCTCGTTATTGGCGCACATCACCGAGACGATGCAGGTGTCCGGTCGCAGCGCGGCTTCGACCGCGGTTGGCTGGATGATGCCGTCGGGGTCGGGCTGGACGACGCTCACTTCGAAGCCGTGCTGGATGAGCGCCTCGGCGGCGTGCAGGACGGCGTGATGCTCGATCGCTGAGACGACGACGTGGTTTCCGCGCTCGGGGGTGTTAAAGCGATGCCACCAGGCGACACCCTTGACCGCGAGGTTGTTGGATTCCGTCGCGCCGCTGGTCAGGACGAGCTCACGCGCCTGGCAACCAAGCAACCCGGCCAGTGTTCCGCGCGCCCAGTCGAGACCGGCCCGAGCGTCCTGGCCGAGCGTGTAAATGCTGGACGGGTTGCCGAAGCGCTCACTGAAGAACGGCAGCATGACCTCTAGCACACGCGGATCGACCGGCGTCGTCGCTGCGTGGTCAAGGTAGATGTCGGATTCGCGCACCGACGACCTCCTCCCGATCGCTGTAGTGGGTAC
>JBBECJ010000337.1:0-2392 GCA_040881885.1 Thermomicrobiales bacterium
CAGACGCGGAATCTACACGGCAGTCGATCTCAGAAGTTAGATGCAATCGCCCTGGACAACGCACCCCGGCTCATTGACAAATTAGGCAAGCCTAATCTACAATGGAGATTGAATTGTCGCGACAGTGATTGGAAAACGCTCAACGGATGCCGGACTGGAAGCGATTTACGCGCAGAGACTTTCTTCGATTTGGCGCCGCGAGCGCGGCGGTCGCCGGAGCGGCCGGCACACTTGGCGTCCTCATCCCGGAGTCGGGCCGGGCGGGTTCCGACGATCCGCGCCCTCATTCGGCTCACCCGCGGGCACAGACTGAAGCGGAGCATGCCGGCCACAACCTCTCGATGACGGTCGGCGATGTCGGGCCGGACGCGATCGGGATCGATCCGATGGCGTTCCTGACGACGTTCGATTACGGAACCGTCTCAACGCTTCCCAACGGGCAGACGCTGCGTGAGTACGAGATCACCGCCTTCGACAAGGAGATTGAGATCGCGCCGGGCGTCTTCTTCCCGGCCTGGACCTACAACGGCCAGGTGCCGGGACCGACGATCCGCTGCAACGAGGGCGACCGCCTCCGGCTGCGCTTCACCAACGCTGGCAGTCACTCGCACACGATCCACTACCACGGCATCCATCCCAGCTTCATGGACGGCGTGACCGGCATCGGCCGCGGCAACATCGAAGTTGGCGAGACGTTCACCTACGAGTTCGACGCCGCCCCGTTCGGCTGCCACCTCTACCACTGCCACTCGATCCCGCTCAAGCGCCACATCCACAAGGGGCTCTACGGCGCCTTCATCATCAACCCCGACCCTGAAAAGCGCGGCGAGAAGGCCCGCTCACGCCACCCGGACTACGAAGAGTCACGCGAGTGGCAGGAGTTCGTGATGGTGATGAACGCCTTCGACACGACCTTCGACGGCGAGAACGAGGTCTACGCCGTCAACAGCATCGCCTTCCAGTACATGAAGCACCCGATCCGTGTCGAGCGTGACCGGCCTGTCCGCGTCTACCTGATCAACATGACCGAGTTCGACCCGATCAACTCGTTCCACCTGCACGCCAACTTCTTCGATTACTACGACCACGGCACGACGCTCGAACCGACGCTGAAAACCGTCGACACGATCATGCAGTGCCAGGCGCAGCGCGGCATCCTTGAAATCTCGTTCAAAGGATTCGAGCCGGGGCTGTACATGTTCCACGCGCATCAGTCCGAATTCCCCGAGTTGGGCTGGATGAGCGCGTTCGATGTTGTCGAGTAGCGCGGACGGGGATCGAGGAGAAGACGATGTCTGACGCCGCCATCAAAGATTTTGAGAAGCATCCCGCTCAGCCGGCTGAGACGGACCAGCCTGCCTGGAATCTACGCTGGATAGCGCTCGGGCTGCTGCCGCTCGTCCTGCTGGCCGGCGTTCTGGCGCTGATCGTCGCGACCGACGCCGGGCTGGGCGACCGAACCGTCCCGCCGATCGAAACCCTCAACGTCCAGCGCGTCACGCTGCCGGAGCCGAACCGGATCACGCTCGATGTCGTCAATGATGGGCCGGACGAGATCACGATCGCCCAGGTGCTGGTCGACGACGCCTACTGGCAGTTCGAGCTGGACGGCCCGCGCACGCTCGACCGGCTCGAATCGACGACGATTGACATCCCCTACCCGTGGGTCGAGGGCGAGGCGCACGCGATCGCCATCATCTCCGCGACCGGTGTCGTCTTTGATGCCGAGGTTCCGGTCGCGATTGAGTCACCGCACACGAACGCCGCGACGGTCGCCCGCTTCGCATTGATCGGCACGTATGTCGGTGTCATCCCGGTCGCCTTGGGGCTGCTCTGGTTCCCGTTCATGCGCCGTCTCGGCAATAACGCGATGCGCTTCATCCTTGCCCTGACGGTCGGCCTGCTCGTCTTCCTCGCGATTGACATGTTCGGCGAGGCGGGCGAGGTTGCCCTGACGGCTCCAGCGGCTTTCGAGGGTCCGTTGCTGGTGCCAGTCGTCGCGCTGCTGGCCTTTCTGCTCCTGATGACGATCTCGATGCGCAACACGAACGCGCCCCGTAAAGGGCTGGATGTCTCCTACCAGATCGCGCTCGGGATCGGGCTGCACAACCTCGGCGAGGGGCTGGCGATCGGCGCCGCCTTCGCGCTTGGCGAGGTCGCGCTGGGCGTCTTCCTCGTGATCGGCTTCACGCTCCACAACATCACCGAAGGCGTCGGGATCGCCGCGCCGATTGTGCGCGAGCGGCCCGCCCTGCGCCACTTCGCCTGGCTGGCGCTGCTGGCCGGCGCGCCCGCCATCCTCGGCGTCTGGATCGGCGGCTTCATCTACTCGCCGCTCTGGACAACCATCTTCCTCGCGATCGGCATCGGCGCGATCGTCCAGGTCGTCGTC
>JBBECJ010000338.1:0-2387 GCA_040881885.1 Thermomicrobiales bacterium
GACCGTCTTGACCGAAAAGCGACGGTAGTCGCTCTTCTTGGGCTTGCCGTCCTCGAAGACAACCATCGAGGCGACCGTGTTGGTGCCCTGCAGGTTCGAGATGTCGAAGCACTCGATCCTGCGTGGCAGCGCCGGCAGGTTCAGCTCGTCGGAGAGCTCGGTCAGCGCCGCCGTCATCCGCTGTTCGTCGTTCAGCCAGCGCAACCGGTTCTGCTCCAGATTCTCGACGGCGCTCTTGGCGACCATCTCGACCATCTGACGCTTGTCGCCGCGCTTGGCGACCGTCAGCCGAACCTTGCCCCCACGCCGCTCGGCCAGCCAGGGCGTCAGCAACTCCTCGTCCGGGAGTGGGTGCTCGACGACGAGTTCCGGAGGCACGACGGCGGCGTCCTCATAAAACTGAGTCACGAAGCTGCTGAGGATCTGGCCGGGCGGGTCCTCGATCCGCGCGCCAGTCATGAAGAAGTGCTCGGAGCCAAGCACCTTGCCGTTGCGGACAAAAGCGACCTGAACGAGCGCGTCCCCTCCGGCCGATTGAGCGACGGCGATCACGTCAGCGTCATCCCCCTTGCCGGTGACGATCTTCTGCCGCTCCAGAACGTGCTCGATCGCCCCAAGCTCGTCGCGAATCCGCGCCGCCCGCTCGAACTCCAGGTTCTCGGCCAGTGACTCCATCCGCGCCTGCATCTCCGGGATCAGTTCATCGCCACGTCCTTCGAGAAACAACGCGACGCCCTCGATCGCCCGGCCGTACTCCTCCTTCGTCGTCGCGCTGATGCATGGCCCCAGGCAGCGGCCCATGTGGTAGTAAAGGCAGGGACGCGGCGCGTCGCCGGTGATCTTGATGTCGCAAACACGGTACGGGAAGAGCCGGTTGAGCAGATCGAGCGTCTTGTGGACCGAACCGGCCGACGTGTACGGACCGAAATAGCGCGAGCCGTCGCGAATAATCCGGCGCGTCGAGATGACCCTCGGCCACTCCTCGGCGGTGATACAGATGTACGGGTAGGTCTTGTTGTCCTTCAGGCGGACGTTGTAATGCGGCTGGTAGCGCTTGATCAGCTCGTTTTCGAGGATCAGAGCCTCGCTGGCGGTGTCGGTCCGGATGACATCGAAGTCGGTGATATGCGTGACCAGCTCGCGCGTCTTCGGGTCCGGCTGGCCGCGCTCCTGAAAGTACGAGCGCACGCGGCTGCGCAGCGAGGCGGCCTTGCCGACGTAGATGACCTCGCCCCTGACGTTCTTCATCATGTAGATGCCCGGCCCTGTCGACAACGCCGACAACCGGTCAGAAAATCGTGTGCCCATACCCCCAATTTTACCCTGAATGACCAGCCATAACCTGAAGCTCCCAACGGAGTCGATGCGCGTTCTTGGTAGGGGCCGTGGCTCCGTCCCGGCCCACGCCGTGAGGCGTCCTCGTGACGACGCCGGCGTTCGCTGAGGACCGCAACCGCGTGCGCCCGTGCGGGAAATACGACGTTTCATGGTGACGCCTCACGGCGTGGGCTGGGACGGAGCCACGGCCCCAAACTGGAGACAGGATCCCAGGGACATTCCTTGACAGCCAGTCAGCGTACGAGCATACTGTACGTACACTTCGTCGAGTGAGGCGTTGTGCTGAGTAATTGGCCCTGTTCGTTACACTTACGCGACGCGATTTGCCCATCGCCAACGAAATGTAAGGAACAGGCCGGATCACCATGCAGAGCCGTGATATTCAATCCATCTTCACTGAGTTCTTCGCGGAACGAGGGCACGTCAATGTGACCTCAACGTCGCTGATCCCGCCGTCCAACGATCCGACCGTCCTCCTGACGACGGCCGGCATGCAGCAGATGACGCCCTACTTCCTTGGCCTCGAGACCCCGCCTGCCCTGCGGATGACTTCGACCCAGAAGTGCTTCCGAACCGTCGATATCGACGAGGTCGGCGACGAGACGCATTGCACATTCTTCGAGATGCTGGGCAACTTCTCGGTCGGCGACTACTTCAAACGCGAGTCGCTCTGGCTCGGCTGGCAACTGCTTACCGAGATCTATGGGATCGACCCAGCCCGGATGACGGTCACCGTCAACCCGGAGGACGACGAAACGCGCCGGCTCTGGATGGAAGAGATCGGCCTGACCGACGACCAGATTTTCGACGATCCCAGCAACATCTGGGGGCCGGTCGGGGACAGCGGGCCGTGTGGACCCAACAGCGAGATCTACGTCGATCGCGGCCCGCGCTACGGTTGCGGCGAGCCGGATTGCGGCCCGCTCTGCGAGCGTTGCGAGCGGCATGTCGAGGTCTGGAACCACGTCTTCATGCAGTGGTTCCAGGAGCCAGACGGCACGCGCCGCGACCTGGAGCGCAAGCACATCGACACCGGGATGGGGATTGAG
>JBBECJ010000339.1:0-2383 GCA_040881885.1 Thermomicrobiales bacterium
CGCCGGCGCCGAGGCGCGCTTTCGCGAGATCCTGGCGGAGGTGTCGGACGATCCAAAGGCCGTCATCGGGCTGGCCAACATCCTCGCTGCCCGCGACGAGTTTGACGAGGCCGACGCGCTCCTCAAGCGCTTGCCGGCCGACCGTCCGGCGAAGGTGATGCGTCACCAGATTTTCCTTGAGCGCTACGCGCGCAAGCACGCGGACGAAGACCTGCGCGGCGAGGCCATCGCCAATCCCCGCGACCCACGCGCCCGCTACCGCTGGGGACTGATGCTGGCCGCCGGAGGCGACTACGTCTCCGCGCTTGGCGAGCTGCTGGAGTCCGTCCGCTACGACAAAACCTGGGAAGACGACGCCGCCCGCAAGTCGATGCTCGCCATCTTCGAGATCCTCGGCATGGACTCGACCATCACCCGCGACTACCAGCGACGGCTGGAGAATGTGCTGTTCTAGGTGATGCGTGATGCGTGACGCGTGACGCGGGTTGCCCAGCCGGAACCACATCAGAGTATCCTTCCTCGACGTGTTCGCGCATCACGCGTCACGCATCACGCGTCACGCGTCACGACCGGAGGTTCGATGCAGACCCGCGATGAGATTCGGCTGACGACGCTGGCGTCCTGCGCCGGCTGAGCGGCCAAGCTCGCGCCGGGGTCCCTGGCGCAGGTACTGGCTCCGCTCGCGCAGCGGAGCGACCCGAACCTGCTGGTCGGGTTGCAGACCAGCGACGACGCCGCTGTCTACCGGATGGCGGACGATCTGGCGCTGGTCCAGACGGTCGACTTCTTCCCGCCCGTCGTCGATGACCCGTACACCTACGGGGCGATCTCGGCTGCTAACTCGCTGTCGGATATCTTCGCGATGGGCGGCGAGCCGTTGTTCGCGCTCAACATCGCCGCCTGGCCGGACGACCTGCCGCTGGAGATCCTCTCCGAGATCTTCCGTGGCGGCGCCGACAAGGCCCAGGAAGCCGGAATTGTCATCGCCGGTGGCCACACCGTCACCGACGCCGAGCCGAAATACGGTCTGGTCGTTACCGGACGGATCGACCCGCTAGCGATCCTGACGAAGGCAGGGGCCGAGCCGGGCGACCGGCTTTTCGTGACCAAGCGCTTCGGGACCGGACTGATCACGACTGCGATCAAGCAGGCGGCTGCCACCCAGAAGGACGCCGACGCGGCCATCGAGAGCATGTTGCAGCTCAACATGGCGGCGTCGCGGCTGGCGCGCGAGGTGGGAGTCCACGCTTGCACCGACATTACCGGCTTCGGCCTGCTCGGCCACCTGACCGAGGTTGCCGTCAAGAGTGGCGTCGCGATCGAGATCGAGCATGCCGCGATCCCGTGGCTGCCGGGTGTCGCTCGCTACGCGGCCGAGGGGCGCTTCCCCGGTGGCGCGGAACGCAACCGCGACTACTACGAGTGTTTGCCCGAAGCCGGCGTGACGTTCGCGGACGGCGTCGCCGCCGACATCCAGCGATTGCTGTTCAACCCTGAGACGTCGGGCGGACTGTTGCTCTCGGTCTCGTCCGAACGGGCCGGCGCGCTGCTGGACGTGTTCGCCGCCGCCGACCACGGCATCTGGGACATTGGGACGGTGCGCGAGGGTCGTGGCATCGTCGTCCGCTGAGCGTGAGCCGGGCTGGCGGGCGCGGCTGCGCGAGCTGGGGCTGACGCCGAGCAAGGCGCTCGGCCAGAACTTTCTCCACGACCACGCCATCGTCCGCCGCATCGCCGAGAGCGCCGGCATTGGGCCGGACGACACCGTCCTCGAAATCGGCCCCGGCCTCGGCATCCTGACCGAGGAGCTGGCCACGCTCGCCCGGCGCGTCGTCGCCGTCGAGCTCGACGATCGGCTGGCTGAGTACCTGCCAACCGTCCTGCCCGCCAATGTCGAGCTGGTCCACGCCGACGCGCTGGAGATCGATCCGCCCGCGCTGGTGGGGGCCGATTATCTCGTTGTCGCCAACCTGCCATACTCGGTCGGCAACGCGATCCTGCGCCGGATGCTGGAGGCCGTCCCGCCGCCACGCGCGCTGACGATCATGGTCCAGCGCGAGGTCGCCGAACGGATGGCCGCGTCGCCACCGGAGATGAGCCTGCTCGCGATCGGAGTCCAGTTCTACGGCAGGCCGCGCGTCCTCTTTCGCGTTGGTGGCGGCGCGTTCATCCCGGCGCCGCGCGTCGAATCCGCAGTCGTGCGAATCGAGACACAGCCACCACCGCTGCCGCTCGCGGAGCATGCCGCCTTCTTCCGCGTCGTCCATGCCGGCTTTGCCCAGCGCCGCAAACAGCTCGGCAACGTCCTCTCGACCGGCCTCTTCATCGAGCGGCCAGCCATCGCGGCGGCGCTATCCAAGGCCGGTATCGCCACGACCGAGCG
>JBBECJ010000340.1:0-2368 GCA_040881885.1 Thermomicrobiales bacterium
GCCTTCTACTTCTCGGCGGTCTACAGTGAGTCGTTCTTCCTGCTGTTCTGCCTGCTCGCGTTTTATTGGGCAGGCGGCGGCAAGTGGTGGCTGGCTGGTCTGGCCGGGGCGCTGGCCGCCCTGACCCGCAACGTCGGCGTCCTGCTCGTCATCCCGCTCGCGATCATGTTCGTCGATCAATACGGCTTGCGCCCGCGCGCGTGGCCCGGAACCTGGCTTGCGGTCGGCCTCCCAGTCTCCGGCCCGCTCATCTATCTATCGGTTCTCTGGCGGGAATACCGCGACCCGCTGCTTACCCTCGAAGCGCAGAAAGGCTGGGCACGCGAAGAGGCCATGCCGTGGACATCGTTTCAGATGGCCTTCGATCAGACCGACTTCGCCTGGCTGCGTGAGCTGCTCGCCTCGCCAACCTGGTCGACGCTGACATCCCACTCCGTCCGCTTCGGTTTCGCCGAACACGAGGCGCTCGACATCGCGTTTACGCTGTTGGCAATGCCACTCGTGATCTACTGCCTCGTGAAGCTGCCCCTCGAATACGCCGTCTTCCCGATCATGCTCTACCTGCTGCCGCTCTTCAGCCCCTCAACGATCCACCCGCTGATGTCGATGTCACGCTTTCTGATCGTCATGTTTCCACTTTTCATCGCGCTTGCCCTGTTGACGAGACGCCAAATCGCCCTTACGCTAGCGCTTGTTCCGTCGATAGTGCTGCTGGCGCTACTGACAGTCCAGTTCTCCACCTGGTACTGGGTCGCATAGTCCGTCATGCGCGCGGGCTCGCGGCCGGTCAATCGCATCCGATGGAATCGCGACGCCGGAACCTGAACGATTGGTTCCGGCATTGAGTGGCGTCTGCCACACGCAATTGGGGGGTCGAATGTCAAGGATCCACCTGTCTCGCGCGCTGCTCCTGTCTGTCGCGCTCATGCTGGCGTTGTCGTTGCTCGTCGCCTGCGGCGGTGACGGCGGCGGCGGCGGCGGTGATATCCCGGTCCCAAGCGGCGCGGACAGGTTGGCTGAGGAGGATGCCAGCGCCGAAGATCTCGACGCTGCCGATGTCGATATCTCTGACGCGAAGGCCGCCGCCTACCGGATCAGCGACGCGTCCTTCGACGATGTCTCCGACTTCTACGAGAACGAGGTCGAGGATGACGGCTGGACCGTTGACGAGCATGCCGCGCTCGGCGATCTCATGATCGCCGTGCTCCATCAGGACGATGATCTCGTCGTCGTGACCGCGATGACCGGCGCCGCCGCCAAGGAGCAGGGCGAGCTTGGTTTGGGCGATCTCGAAGTCGACCTCGACGACCTGGCCGACGACGATATCATCGTTGTCGGGGCTTCCTTTACCTGCAACGAAGACAGCATCGACACCTGCATCGAGGCAATGGGCCTCGGCCTCTAAAGCGAGTGAAAAGGAGAAACTGCTGAGTGGAAAGGAGTTCGCAGCGGACGAACCCGCCGACTCCTTTCCACTCAGCAGTTTCTCCTTTTCACTCGACTACTCGTTTACTCGTCCCCTAGCCATCTCCGGACGGCTGCCCCGATCCGCGCGAACTCCAGCGCGACCGGCCCACGCGGGTTGCCGAGCACGAGCGGAACGCCCTGGTCGGCGGAAACCGAGAGCTGGACATCGAACGGGACACGACCCAGCACCGGCACACCCGCGTCCGACAACCGAGTCGAACTTGCGTAGAGGTCGATCGGTTCGCCGCAATGCGGGCACGTCAGCGAAGCCATGTTCTGGACCATCCCGATCACTGGGATGCCGCGCTCGCGCAGCAGCGTCAGCGTTCGCTCGGCGTCCATCTGGGCCAGGTCTTGCGGCGTCGTCACGAAGACGACGCCTGAGGGCGGAAGGTCGCGCGTCATTGCCTGGATCTCCTCGCCCGTCCCCGGTGGGGCGTCGATCAGCAATACATCGCAGGTCCAACCGGTGTCGAACACCAGGTTGCGCAGCAACCCGGCGATCAGCAGCCGTCCGGTCCAGGCCGGCGGGACGCCTTCCGGCGTCACGAAGCCGGCTGACCAGGTCTCCAGCCCGTGTCGCAACACCGGACGTTGCCTGCGCGACGGCGGCGGGATCGCCTGCCCGAACAATGTCCGCATCGCCCGCGTTGGCCGCTCGGACGGCCGGATACCCAGCATCCGCGGCACGTCCGGCGCGTTCACGTCGCCATCCAGCAACCCAACCGACATCCCCATCGCCGAGAGCGTGATCCCCAGGTTGGTCGCCACCGTCGATTTCCCGACGCCGCCCTTGCCACCCAGGACGGCGATCAGGCGCTTGCCCTCGCCGAACCCGCGCCCGCCGCGGTAGACCCGCTCCGGCGTCCGCAACTCGACCGCGCTGAACTCGCTCATCAAC
>JBBECJ010000341.1:0-2367 GCA_040881885.1 Thermomicrobiales bacterium
GGACGCCTCACGGCGTGGGCCGATACGGGATGCGGCCCCTACGAAGCACGAGGCGCGTCCCACGTCCCGCGTTACGTTCGACCTGTCACCCAGTCGTAACGCGGGTCGTCGTCGATGATGGGGCCGGTGGGGCGGGAGCCGATGCCGGAGCCGCCGTCGACGTTCCAGACGGCGCCGGTGACGTAGCTGGCGGCGTCGGAGGCGAGGAAGAGGACGATCGAGGCGACCTCGTCGGGGTCGCCGGGGCGCGCCAGCGGCAGGTTGGGGATGCGCTCACCGAGCCTTTCGGCCATGTCCGGCGGCAGCGGCTTCGGCTGGGTGTCGATCAGGCCGGGGCTGACGACGTTGACGAGGATGTTGTGCGGCGCGAGTTCGATCGCGGCCACCCGTGAGAAGGATTCGGTCGCGGCGCGGCTGGAGGCGTAGGCGGCGGCACCGGCTGAACCGCGTGTGCTGACACCCGAGGAGAAATTGACGATCCGGCCACCGTTGCCGGCGGCGATCATCACCCGCGCGGCGGCGCGCGTCATCAGAAAGCTGCCGCGCGTGTTAACGGCGTAGATCGTGTCCCAGACCTCGACCCGCTCGTCGAAGAGCGACGCGTGCGGCGCGACGGCCGCGTTGTTGACGCAGACATCGAGGCGGTCGAAGCATCTGACGGCTGTCTCGACGATGCTGGCCGCTCCGAGCTCCGTGCTGACATCGGCGACCAGCGACGCGACCCGTGCCGGATCGAGCTGGCGGCAGGTTTCGGCCAGCCCATCCGCGTCGCGGTCGGCCGCCAGGATCGACGCGCCGGACGCCGCGAAGCGCTCGACCATCACGCGCCCGATGCCGCGCGCGGCGCCGGTGACGATGACGACACGGCCGGTGAAATCAAACGCGACGCTCATGCGGATGCCTCTTTTCCTGGCCCGATCACAGCTAGCGGCCGCCCGGCCGCAGAATATCGGCGAGGCCGTCGCCGACCAGGCTAAGCGCGATGCCGGTGATGACGATCGCCGCGCCCGGAATGGCGCAGATCCACCAGGCAGTGACCATGTAATCCCGGCCGGAGGAGATCATCGCGCCCCATTCGGGCGCCGGTGGCCGCTCGCCCAGGCCGAGGAAGCTGAGTGTTGCCAGCAGGCCGATGTAGACGGCGATGTCGGCCATCGCGTAGATGATGCAGGGCGTGACGACGTTCGGGAATAGGTGCTGGCGCATCACGCGCCAGTCGTTGCCGCCAATTGCCTTGGCGGCGATAACATATTCCTTGTGCTTTTCGACCAGGATCGAGCCGCGGATCAGGCGGGCATACACGATCCAGGCAACCAGTCCGACCGCAAAGACCATGTTCCACAATCCGGGACCCAGGACGGCCACGAAGAAGATCACCAGCACCAGGAACGGAAACGCCTGCACGACGTCGACCAATCGCATCAGGACTGCGTCGATCCAGCCGCCATAGAAGGCGGAGACAGAGCCGACCATGATGCCGAAAGCCAGCGGGATCAGGACGGCCAGCAGGCCGAACTTCAGGTCGATTCGCCCACCATGCAGCACGCGCGACAACACGTCACGGCCAAAGTTGTCTGTGCCGAACGGATGGGAGAGGCTTGGTGTCTGGAGCGCGTTCCGGGGTTCCTGCTCGAGCGGGCCATATGGGGTCAACCAGGGCGCCAGCAGCGCGGCGGCGACCAGCACAGCCAGGATTGCTCCGCCAATGACCAGATTGCGGCTGGCCAGCAGTTTCCAGATGACACCTCGCCGTCGTTTGTGCTCCACGGACGCCAGCGTCATACCGACGACAGCATCGGCGGGCGCCGGGTGTGCAACTCTTCGTACGGCCATCCTGCTACCCCAATCGCACGCGTGGATCGATGAACGAGTAGGTTATGTCGGTAACCAGGTTCACCACCACCACCAGCATCGCGATGATCATCACCGTCGCCTGGACGGTGGAGTAGTCGCGCGAGCCGATCGAATCGACCAGCAGCGCGCCCGCGCCCGGAAGCGCGAACACCTTCTCGGTCACGACTGTCCCGGCAATGATCCCGCCGATGCTGATGCCGAGCAGCGTGACGGTCGGGATCAGCGCGTTGCGCAGCACATGCCTTGTGATCACCGTCTGTTCCGCCAGACCCTTAGAGCGCGCTGTCTTGACATAGTCGGAGGTCATCGCTTCCAGGATGCCGTTCCGCAATGTCCGGACGAGGATCGGCGAGATGCCGAGCGCGAGCGCAAATCCCGGCAGGAAGACATGTCGGACGTGGTCGAAAAACCCCTCGCCATAGCCTGAGGTCGGGAAGAGATCGACCTTGACGCTCAAGGCGATGATGAGCAGGATGCCAGTGTAGAAGGTCGGCATCAGCAGCGTCACCATCA
>JBBECJ010000342.1:0-2353 GCA_040881885.1 Thermomicrobiales bacterium
TTCACCGATCCTCCTCCAGATCCATGTCACGGTCGCGCGCCACCGCAGAGCATACGCTAACGGTTGACACGTCGGAGAAACCTCCCTATCGTTTCGCGCCGGCCCAGAACCGCGTCTGGACGTGAGTGCGAGCGGAGAGCGACAGTCGATGGCGACGCAAACACCGATGTTCGACCTGATCAAGACACTGACCGAGATTCCGGGACCGACAGGGCAGGAGGATCTGGTCCACGGCTAGTGCGCGGACCACTGGTCCACCTTCAGCGAGCAGACAGAGATTACACGTGTCGGCAATGTTGTCGCGCGGGTTGGCGGCGAGGGTCCGGCGATCGTGATTCTCGCGCACGGTGATGAACTGGGCTTGATAATCAAGTCGATCACCGATAACGGACTGCTCCAGATCTAGCCTGGCTGGCGCGACCAGCGCGGACGGCCTCCCCACTGGTATTCGCCGATCAATCAGCCGGTCGTTGTTCTGGGCGACAGCGGTCAGGTCGACGGACAACTCGTGTATGCCAGCGGACACGTGATCGGGGGAAGCTCGGAGAAGCAGCACTTCGAGTGGAATGACTGGCTTGTAGATCTCGGCTACACGTCGCCAGCGAAGGTAGCGTCCCTCGGCATCCACCCCGGCACCCGCGTCGCGCTGAATCCGCCGACTCGAAGGCTCGGTGACACGATCGTTGGCAAGGCGATGGACAACCGGGCGGCTCTCTCGATCGCGACCTCGGTTGGCGAACGAGCCAATACGACAAAGCTCAAATATCAACTCTGGATTGCGAGTTCCGTCCAGGAGGAGAACGGACTGCTCGGAGCTTCCAGCATCCCCGACGCGGCCGACTTCGCCTACGGCATCGCGCTTGATGTCGGCTTGTGCGGGGACGTGCCGGGGACCAAGTCCGAGAATCACCCGGCAAAGCTCGGCGGTGGGCCGATCCTGGTCCACCAGGACTCGTCGGTCCACTACTCGCGCCGGATGACGATGGCGCTGGCCGAGACCGCCGAGACGATCGGAATCCCGGTCCAGCACGCAGTCTTCCAGAATTACGGCTCCGACGGCGCCGAGTTAATCAGGCGCGGGATCGAGACGGTGTTACTGACGATGCCAACCCGCTACACACACTCGCCGAACGAGATGGTCACCGAGCCAGAGTGCGTCCAGTGCGTTGACCTGATCATGACCTAGTTGGAGTGCGAGCCGCTACCGCCGCGCTGGACAAAGGCGTAGCGCGTCACGAGTTCCGACGATCGGCGTTCGGTTAGTCGTCGTGCCCGGCCGCGGCCAGTTGGATGACGCGTCCGTCGCGGGCGATGACGCCGTCCTCGCAGCGCGATTCGTACGCGCCGCCGCCGAACTGTTCGTTGTACAGGCGGGCATACAGTCCGCCCTCGGCCAGCAGCTCCGGATGGACGCCACGCTCGACAATCCGGCCGCGCTTGATGACGAGGATCAGATCGGCTGAGAGGATTGTCGAAAGCCGGTGGGCGATCGCGATCGTCGTCCGGCCCTGCATCAGCGGCTGCAGCGCCGACTGGATCAGCCGCTCGGAGCTGGAGTCGAGCGCCGACGTCGCCTCATCGAGGATCAGGATGCGCGGGTCCTTCAATACGACACGCGCGATCGCCAGCCGCTGCTTCTCGCCACCCGATAGCCGATACCCACGCTCGCCGACGATCGTGTCGTAGCCATTCTCAAGTTCCATGATCCGGTCATGGATCGCCGCCGCCCTGGCTGCCGCCTCAAGTTCCTCCTGAGTCGCATCGGAGCGTCCGTAACCCAGATTGTCGCGAATCGAGGAATGGAAAAGGTGCGTTTCCTGGGTCACCACTCCAATGACCGCTCCAAGCGATTCGAGCGTCACATCGCGCACATCGTGGCCGTCGATCCGGATCGCGCCAGCATCCACATCGTAGAGACGAGGCAGCAGATACGTCATCGTCGTCTTGCCGGCGCCGGAAGGCCCGACCAACGCGACGAGTTGGCCAGGACTGGCTTCAAAATCAATCTCTTCGAGCGACCAACTATCCTCGTCCTCGACGCCTGACTCACCGGAGCCGTATTTGAAGTTAACGTGCTCGTAGCGGACATGTCCTCGAACCGTGTTTGGATCCAGCGCGACGGCGCCGGGCGCGTCGGTGATCTCGTGCGGTTTATCCAGGTACTCGAAGATTCGGTCGAAGAGCGCCAGCGCGCCCTGGATCTCGACCTGAACGTTGAGCAGTTGTCCAAGCGGGAAGAACAGACGCGATTGAAGCGTCGTGAAGGCAACCAGATCACCAATCGTAAGAGCCGCCGCCTGGCCGGTGTTTTCGGCGCTGATGATCGATCAGCCTGCCAGCCCGTAGGCCATCG
>JBBECJ010000343.1:0-2350 GCA_040881885.1 Thermomicrobiales bacterium
CGCCCGAGCCTGCCACTGAACCCGTTGCGGCTGCTTGCCTCGTCCGAGCCGTGGCTGGCGCTGGTCTTCATGATCTCCAGCTTCGTCGTCGGGTTGTGCTGGTTCATCGTCCTCGTCACCCTACTGGCGACCGGCGGCGGGCTGGCGATCACACTAATTGGCCTGCCGATCCTGGTTGGGACGATGTATCTCTGGATCGGCGGCGCGAAGCTCGAACGGCTACGCGTCAACGCGCTGCTCGGGACGAAGATCCGCGATCCGTACAAGCCGATCCCTGCTGGCACATCGTTCTGGGGCCACGTCTGGATGCGCATGAAGGACGGGCACACCTGGCTCGACCTGCTCTACCTGTTCCTGCTCTTCCCGATCGGGCTTGCCGAGTTCGTCATTGCGACCGTCGTAGTCAGCGTGCCGTTCCAGTTCATCGCCGTTCCAATCTGGTACTGGACCGACAACCTCGACTGGTTCGGGCCTGACTGGTTCTGGAATATCGATACCGTGGTCGAGGCATTCGGTCTCGCGCTGATCGGAATTCCGCTCCTGCTGCTGATGCCCTACGTCCTGGTTGGCATCGGGCGCGGCCACGCTCATCTGGCGAAGGCGCTGCTCGGGACAAACCGTGAGGCGGAGCTGACCCAGCGCGTTGATCACCTGACAGCCAGCCGCACCAAGGCCGTCGATGTCTCGCTCTCGGAGCGGCGCCGGATCGAGCGCGATCTGCACGACGGCGCCCAACAGCAGCTCGTCAAGCTGGCGATGGACCTCGGGATGGCCCGTGAGAAGATGGAGTCCGATCCCGAGGCCGCCCAGGCGCTGGTCGTCGAGGCGCATGAAGAGTCGAAGCGCGCCCTGGTCGAGATCCGCAACCTGGTTCGCGGTATCCACCCGGCTGTCCTGACCGATCGAGGACTCGACGCGGCGGTCTCGGCCCTGGCCGGCCGTAGCACGATCCCGGTCTCGGTCGATGTCCGGCTCGAGAGCCGGCCGTCCGAAGCGATCGAATCAGCCGCCTACTTCGTTGTCGCCGAGGCGCTGACCAACATCGCGCGCCACAGTCAGGCAGACGAGGCGCTCGTGCGTATCTACAAGCTCGGATCGCGGCTGCTGGTTGAGATCGTCGACAACGGCGTCGGCGGGGCTTCCATCAGCAAGGGAACCGGGCTGGCCGGCCTGGCCGATCGGGTCGGCGCGCTGGATGGCCGCTTGACGGTCGATAGCCCGGTTGGCGGGCCGACGACCGTCCGAGCGGACTTGCCGCTGTCATGAGAGTTGTGATCGCCGAGGATTCGGTCCTGTTGCGCGAGGGAATCATCCGCCTGCTGACGGATTCCGGATTCGAGGTGGTCGCCGCTGTCGGGGACGGGCCGTCGCTGGTCGAAGCCGTCGTCGCGCACCGCCCCCGCGTCTCGATCGTCGATGTCCGGATGCCGCCGAGCTTCCGCGACGAGGGACTGCGGGCAGCGATTGAAGCGCGGCGACGTGTCCCAGAAAGCGCCGTGCTGGTGTTATCACAATATGTGGAGGAGCGCTACGCCAGTGAGCTGCTGGAAGGGGGCGCGGATGGAGTCGGCTATCTACTCAAGGATCGCGTCGCCGATGTCGGGCAGTTCGTCCAGGCGCTGCGCCAGGTCGCGGAGGGAGGCACCGTGCTCGATCCGGAAGTCGTCACCCAACTGATGGCACGGCGCCGGCGCGGCAACCTGCTCGAAGAGCTGACCCCGCGCGAACACGAGGTGCTGGCGCTGATGGCCGAAGGGCGCTCCAACAGCTCAATCGCCGAATCGTTGTCCGTCTCGGACGGCGCTGTCGAAAAGCACGTCAGCAACATCTTCTCGAAGCTTGGCCTGCCGCCGGCCGACGCGACGCACCGCAGGGTGCTGGCGGTCCTGACCTACTTGCGGAGCTGACACTCGCTACCCGTCTGGACGGGGGAACCATGAACCTGACGACGACGCGCGCGGCGCAAACCGCGTGCGCTGAGCCGGGCTTTGCCTCGCGGAGGTCATGCTGGGCCGCGACGATCGAATTGAACAGCGAGTGGAGCGCGCCAGTCGCCTGTGAACGCGCCACGCCGGCGAACGACGATCGACCTTCCGCCCAGCCGATCACCTCCGAGAGCGAACGGTTCGGCCTCGTCCTGCTGGGCATCGGCTTTGACAGCTCGGTCGCGTGAATCCCACGTTCCGATACGGGCGATACCGCAATATCGCCCACTGGACCGACCGAAGCGCGTTGGGTGGGGAGCACGGCGACGTTGCGACGATCGCCCGTACGCGGGGATGACACCGGGGAGATTACGTCGTCGCGATTGCCACGACGGACGGTTCAGGTTCCAGACGTTCCTCACGGT
>JBBECJ010000344.1:0-2349 GCA_040881885.1 Thermomicrobiales bacterium
CTCGCGCTGGGGACCACGCTCGTGCTGCTCGCCGTGTCGCTGGTGGCGTTCGGGCTGTTCGACCGCGACGACGCCGCCCTGCAGTTCACCGAGAGCTTTCGCTGGATCCGCGCCGAAGACGCCGGCTTCGATATCAAGTACTTCCTCGGCGTCGACGGCCTCGGCCTGACGATGGTGATTCTCACGACCTTCCTCTTCGTCGTCGCCGTGTGCGTGTCCTGGAACGTCGAGCTGCGAACGAAGGAGTATTTCGCGTGGATGCTCGCGCTTGAGACGGGCGTCCTTGGCGTCTTCACCGCGCAGGACCTGATCCTGTTCTTCCTCTTCTGGGAGGTGGAGCTGATCCCGATGTACTTCCTGATCTCGATCTGGGGGTCCGGGCGCAAAGAGTACTCGGCGATGAAGTTCGTCTTGTTCACGATCACCGGCAGCGCGCTGATGCTCGCCGGCTTCCTCGCGCTCGCCTTCTCCGCGGAGCCGTCGACGTTCGACATGGTGGCGCTGCGCGAAGCCGACCTGAGCAACGTGGTGCTCCCCCTGCCCGCGATCTTCCTCCTGATCTTCGCCGGCTTCGCCGTCAAGCTGCCGATGTTCCCGTTTCATACCTGGCTGCCGGACGCCCACACGGACGCACCAACGGCCGTCAGCGTAATCCTGGCGGGCGTGCTGCTCAAGATGGGTGGTTATGGCATGCTGCGCCTCGTCGGGCTGATGCCGGACACGGCGCAGGACTTCGCCGTGTATATGGCATCGTTCGCGGCGGTGAGCATCATCTACGGTGCACTCGTGACGCTGCGCCAGACCGACCTGAAGCGGATGATCGCGTACTCCAGCGTGAGCCATATGGGCTACGTGCTGCTGGGCATCGCCGCGCTCGGCCAGGTCGGTATGACCGGCGCGACGCTGCAGATGTTCAGCCACGGCGTGATCACCGGCCTGCTCTTCGTCATGGTCGGACTGATCTACGACCGGGCGCACACGCGCGACGTCAACCAGCTGTCCGGCCTCGCGCACGTGACGCCGATCATCGCCGTCGCGATGGTGATGGCCGGGCTGGCGTCGCTCGGCCTGCCGGCGATGTCCGGCTTCGTCGCCGAGATGACGGTGTTCCTGGGGACGGCCGATCGCTTCACGGCGCCCATGATCCTCGGCGTGATCGGCATCCTGCTCAGCGCGGGGTACATCCTGTGGATGCTGCTGCGCATCATGTTCGGCCCGAAGGACGATCGCTGGGCCGAACTGCCCGACGCGACCTCCTGGTGGGAGCAGGCGCCGATGGCCGCGATGCTCGCCGTGATCCTCGCGGTCGGCATCTATCCGGCGCAGCTCGTCGATGTGATCGAGCAGGCGATCGCGCCGCTCGCGAACGCACTGGTATGAGATGCTAGCGGACCTCGATCGTATTGGGCCGGAGCTAATCTTGATGGTGTCGGCGGGCATCGTCCTGCTCGTCGACCTCGTCCTGCGCGAACGGCAACGCGGCTGGCTGCCGTTCGGCGTGCTGGCCGGGCTGGCCGCGGCGGTGGTCTGGGCGGTCACGCTGATCCTGCGCGACCGCGAGGGGCTTGCGTTCAGCGGCTCGTACTCGCTCGATACGTTTAGCATCTTCTTCAAGTTCCTGTTCATCGGTGTCGCTGGCCTCGTGGTGCTCGCCTCGGCCGACTACGTGCGGCAGCTGCGCCATCAGGCAGAGTTCTGGGCGCTCCTCATGCTTGCCACGAGCGGCATGATGCTGCTCGCCGGCTCGCGCGACCTGATCCTGATCTTCGTCGCGCTGGAGCTGACCAGCATCTCGCAGTACATCCTGGCGTCGTTCGTCAAGGACGACCGCGCGAGCGAGGCCGGTCTCAAGTACATCCTGCTCGGCGCGGTGGCGTCGGCGGTGATCCTGTACGGCATGGCGTTCCTGTTCGGCATCTCCGGCACGACGAAGCTGATCGCGCCCGACGGCCAGCCGAGCATCTCGGCGCTCGTTCTCGAAGGCGACCCCGGCACGCGGGGCGCGCTGATCGCCGCGGCCGTGCTGTTGGCGGCCGGCCTGAGCTTCAAGGTCGCGCTGGTGCCGTTCCAGATGTGGGTGCCCGACGTATACGAGGGCGCCGCGACGCCGGTCGCCGCGTTCCTGTCGGTCGGTAGCAAGGCGGCCGGCTTCGCCGTCGTGCTGCGCATCTTCTATCAGGGCTTCGATTTCGGGCCGGACAGCCTCGTGAGCAGCGACTGGTCGAACCTGTTCGCTGCCCTCGCGGCGGTGTCGATGACGGTTGGTAATGTGCTGGCGCTCGCGCAGAGCAATATCAAACGGCTGCTGGGCTATAGCTCGATCGCGCAGGCCGGCAACATTGCGATCGG
>JBBECJ010000345.1:0-2348 GCA_040881885.1 Thermomicrobiales bacterium
CCTCTACAGGGCGCACGACAAGCCCGGCAAGTTCAGCGAGCTTCAAGGAGCCGAGCACCTCGACAAGGTGATCGAGATCGACCAGGGACCGATCGGCCGGACGCCACGCTCGAATCCGGCCACCTATACCGGGGCGTTCACCCATATCCGCGAACTCTACGCCGCAATGCCGGAGGCGAAGGCACGTGGCTACAAGTCCGGACGCTTCTCATTCAACGTCAAGGGTGGTCGTTGCGAGGCTTGTTCCGGCGAAGGAATCGTCAAGATTGAGATGAACTTCCTGCCGGACGTCTACGTGCCCTGCGAGGTCTGCCACGGCAAGCGCTACAACCGCGAGGCGCTGGAAATTCTCTACAAGGGTAAGTCGATCGCGGATGTGCTCGACATGACCGTTGCCGAAGGGCTCGATTTCTTCGAGAACATCCCGAAAATCGCCAACAAGCTGCGGACGCTCAACGATGTCGGGCTCGGCTACATCCACCTCGGCCAGCCCGCCACTCAGCTCTCCGGCGGCGAAGCGCAGCGCGTCAAGCTGGCGACTGAACTGAGCCGCCGTGCGACCGGCAAGACGATGTACATCCTCGACGAGCCAACCACCGGCCTGCATTTCGCCGACATCGAGCGGCTCCTCGGCGTCCTCCAGCGGCTGACCGACGCCGGAAACACGATCCTCGTCATCGAGCACAACCTGGATGTCATCAAGTCTGCCGACTGGGTCATCGACCTCGGCCCAGAAGGCGGACATCGCGGCGGCGAGATCATTGCGACCGGCACGCCGGAGGAGATCGCCGACAACGACCGCTCCTATACCGGCCATGCCCTGCGCGCCGTCACTCGGGAACTCGCGATGGCTGCCGACTGAAGCAACATTCCGTCGGACGCCCATCGCCCCAACGCGACGGAGGGCGTTCTCGGCGTTCCGTAGTCCCAAATTGAGTACGGACAGAGTGTCCGATGTTAGCGTTTCACGGTTGCGCAGGTGGCAGCGCGCTTGCTATGATGGGTCGGGCGTCAGGATCCCGCCAACCGAGCTATGCGCGCTCAGTGCGAGAGCGGCCTGGAAACGCATCATGACCGAGCCACCGGAGCCTCACCAACGTGCCGCCGTCCACCGCCCGGTTCTGGTCCTCAACCAGAACTATGAGCCGCTCAATGTCTGCAACATGCGACGCGCAATGGGTCTCGTGTTTGGAGAAAAGGCCGAGGTGCTGGAGGTATATCCCGCGCCGCTGGCGAGCGCGACCCGCTCGTACGACGCGCCATCGGTCATCCGGCTGATCTACATGATCCGCCGGCCGCGCCCGCGCGTCAAACTGACACGGCGCGAGATCTTCATCCGCGACGATTTCACCTGCCAGTATTGCGGCAGTCGCGGCGGCGATCTGACGATTGACCACATCACCCCGCGCTCGCGCGGCGGAGATCACACCTGGGAGAATCTCGTCTCCGCCTGTCGTGGCTGCAATCATCGCAAGGGCGGCAAGACGGTCATCGAGGCCCGCATGCGGCTGCGCCGCGACCCGTACGAGCCACGGGCCGGACTCTACTACACAATCTCACGCCGATTGAACGCCGCCGCGCACGACAACTGGTCGAAGTTCATTCCAGGCTTCGAGTCCCTCCAGCCGGCCGCGTCCGTCAGTAGCGCCAGCGACTAGCGATCGGCTGACGCTGAACGTTCCCAGCCGATCGCGACGCCCTACAACCGCGTAGGGCGTTTCTTATGCGCGTGACAACGATGTGAGGCTTGATACATGATGGAATGCGACCAGCGAACCACGACGATAATCGGCGCCTGCGGCGGAGTATCCGAAAGTACGACGGCAGTCGCCCCATGACAGTGGACATACGCACCCGAACGGAATCTGGAGTAAACCGATGCTTGACCTGCGACTGATCCGAGAAAAACCCGACTTCGTCAAGGCTGAGATCGCTAAGCTCTACACGACCGCGCCGATCGACGAAATCCTGGCGCTGGACGAGCGCCGTCGATCGATGCTGACCGAGGTCGAATCCCTCAAGGCCCATCTCAACGCCGGCTCGCGCGAGACCGGCCGCAAGGCTGCCGGAGCGGAACGTGACACGCTCATCGCGGCTATGCGCGCGCTCGGCGACGAGATCGCTCAGCTCGACGCGGCGGCCGGGGAGGTCGAACGCGAGCTGCACGCCATCATGCTGACGATTCCGAACCTGCCGTCGCCGGACGCTCCGGTCGGCAAGGACGAGTCGGAAAACGTCATTACCGAATCCTGGGGGACGCAACGCCACTTCGAGTTCATGCCCAGGCCGCACTGGGAGATCATGGAGGCGCTCGGCATCATTGACTTTGAGCGCGGCGTCAAGGTGTC
>JBBECJ010000346.1:0-2348 GCA_040881885.1 Thermomicrobiales bacterium
GCGATGATCGCCCCTACTCGTTTTGGTTCGTGGTTTCCACGTCCTACCCGTCCGCAACAATCGCCAGGTCGGTCGATTCGCGGGCCGGGAGCGGGGTTGGGCGGTAGTGCTCCATCGTCAGGCACTCGGTCGGGCACCACTCGACGCAGGCGCCGCAGCGGATGCAGGCCAGCTCGTCAATCACCATCGCGCAGGCGTTCTGGCCCAGCTCGCCGCGCGCCATCTCGGCTAGCTCCTGATCGTTGTCGATCGAGAAAATCCGGTCGAGCGAGATCATCTCGATCACGCCAACCGGGCAGATATCGACGCAGCCGTTGCAGAGAATGCAGCGGTCTCCGTCGATGAAGATGTTGAGCTGGCATTGCAGGCAGCGCTTGGCCTCATCGAAGCCGAGCGGCTTCGGGTAGCCCAGGTCAACCTCGATCGTCGTCTCGTCGGCCAACAGTCCGCGCGCCGAGAGCGGCAGCGTCGGCATCACCTGGCGCTCAATCGAGGTGTAGTTGTCACCCCAGCGCAGGCGGCGGCTCATCGACGAAAGTGACCATTCCGAGACGCCCTCGGACAGCAGCGGGTTCGGCGTGTGGTAGTCCTCGATCGGGACGCGAGTGATCTCGAAATCCTTGACCGGGATCTGCTCGCCGCCCAGCACAGCATGAATCTCCTCGGCAACGCGCTTGGCGTCGCCGATGGCCGAGATGAAGTTGAGCGGGTTGGTGACGTAGTCGCCGCAGGCCCAGACCTTCTGCCGCTGGGTCGCGCCGGTCGCATCGATGCGTGGCACACCGCGCCGGTCCACCTCCGGGAAGAAGCCGTCCGGAAAGAAGTCGTTGTCCTGATACTGGCCGATCGCAACCAGGACGTGGTCGCACTCGATGATGAACTCGGAGCCTTCGATCGGCGATGGCCGGCGGCGGCCCGAGGAGTCCGGACGGCCAAGTTCGTTACGCTGGAACTCGATGCCCGCCACATGACCGTCCGGCCCGGCGATACAGCGCGTCGGCGAGACCATGTACATGACCTCGCAGCCTTCCAGCTCTGACTCCTCGATCTCGCGCTCCTCGACCGGGATCTCGTTGTGTGAGCGGCGGTACGTCATCACCGAGCGCTCGGCGCCCATCCGCAGAACGGTTCGCATGCAGTCGATCGACGTGAAGCCGCCACCGACGGTGACAACCTGCTTGCCGACGAAGACGTCGTCAACAAGGTTCAGATTGACTTCCTCAAGGAAGGTCAGCCCCGGCACGACGCCCGGTAGATCCTCGCCAGGCACGTTCAGCTTCGACGGGTTCATGTTGCCAGCCGCGATGACGACCGCGTCGTAGTCGTTGACGAGGTCTTCCATCATCACATCGACGCCGACTTTTGTGTTGAGCCGCAGGTCGATGCCGAGATCGAGGATCAGCTCGACCTCTTCCATGATGATGTCGCGCGGCAGGCGCCACTCTGGAACGCCGCCCCAGAGCATCCCGCCTGGCACCGCGAAGGCCTCGAAGATCGTGATCTTGTAGCCGCGCCGCGCCAATTCTCGGGCTGCGCTGAGTCCAGCGACACCGGCGCCGATGATGGCGACCGTCATCCCATTCGGCGGCGGCGCTGTCTCGCGCTTGGTTTCGCCGCGGAAGTCGGCTGCCACGCGCTTGAGGTAGCAGATGCCGATCGGCTGGTCGACAACCTGGCGCCGGCAGGCTTCCTCACAGGGCTTGGCGCACATCCGGCCCAAACAACCGGGGAAGACATTGCTCTCCCGGTTGAGCTCAAACGAGTCGGCGTAGCGCCCGTCGGCGATGAAGGAGATATAGCGCGAGATGTCGGTGTGGGCCGGGCAGGCGCGTTGGCAGGGGATGTTGTCGGCGAACCAGCGCTGGTCGCCGGTGAAGATTGGGTAGCGGCTGCCCTGGCGGACGGTGAACGGCGAGAAGTTCTCCTCATCGACGAACGCCAGCAGCCTGATCCGGCGCGTGTCATCGACTGGCGTGTCATCGACCGACTGACCGACGTAGCCGTAGGAGATCTTCCCGGCCATGAACGAATTGATGTCCGCCTCGCTGACAGGCGTAAAGCGGTCGCTGGCCGCGCCGCAGCTCGGGCACTCTTGCGGCTGGGCGTCGTCGGTTTCGATATACCCGCAGACCTTACAGCGATACATTGCGGTTCCTCCCCTACCCGAGCCGGACGGCCCGGAAACGCGGCGCGACGCCGCGGATGTATCGATTGTGGCAGCTTCAGGGATGCATGACGACGATGAGATCGAAGCGGCGCTGGCGCTCCCCAGCACACGCAATCACGACAGGGCGGCGCGCCGTCCTGTGAAGTATACGAGGGAACAGGTGACAGGTGACAGGGAACAG
>JBBECJ010000347.1:0-2346 GCA_040881885.1 Thermomicrobiales bacterium
GGCTGTCCGCGCGCCGAGGCCGATGCCGTAGAGTGCCTGCGAGACGGAGTCGTGCAGCTCACGCGCCAGCCGCTGGCGCTCCTCAATCGCCGCCTGTCCCTGCGCCTCGGTGTAGAGACGGTTGTTTTCAACGACAACCGCCGCCTGGTCGGCGATCGCTGCAAGGAGCGCGATTTCGTCGTCGGGCGGACCGGGGTCCGAGTAGTAGACAACGAGCGCTCCGTGAGACCGGCCGCGATAGACGAGTGGGATGGCTGCCAGCGCGTCCCAACGGTCGTCGGCCAGCAGGTCATGCACCATCGCGTAGCGCTCGCCGGCCAGCATCGCCGCGCGGGCGCCAGCAACGATGACGATCTGTTGCGTCTCGATCGCGCGGACGGTTGCCGAGCTGCGCGACATCGGCCAGCTCTCTCGCATGGCTTCAATGAAGCGTTCCGGAAGGCCGTGAACAGTGAACGCTTCAAGCCGCATCGTGTCCGGCTCAACCAGGCCGATGACGGCCGCTTCCGCGCGCGTCGAATCGACGACGTAACGCGTCAGAATTTCAAGCGTCTCCTCCATCGGCTGGTCGATCGTCAGGCTGGCGGCGATCTCGGCCAGCACGCGCGCCTCGCGCTCCTGACGGCGCGGCTCGGTCACATCACGGAAGATGGCGGTCAGCAACTGGCGCCCGTCGGCCTCGAAGAGCGTGTCGGTGTACTCGATCTCACGTTCCTCGCCAGTCGGCAACAGGATCGTGCTGTCATGCCGGCCAGGCTTGCCGACGACGGTTTGCTCGAAAAAGGCGCGCATGCGCTCGTGCTGGCGGGGAGCAAAGTTGATCAGGAAATCTCGCCCGATCAGTTCGCCGGCGGGATAGCCAAGGATGCGGCTGGCGGCTGGATTGACGTAGAGATAGCGCTGGTTGGCGTCAATGACGACGATGCCGTCCAGCGACGCGTCCATTACGCTGGCGAGGACATCCAGGCCGAGCAGGTCAGCGGCGTTGGTTTCATCGCCGGGCGCGCCGCTCACGCCCGTTCGCCCACCTTACCGGCCGGGACAAGCCCGACGCGGGCGGCGTAGAGCGCGGCCTGCGTGCGCGAGGCGACGCCGAGCTTGGCGAGGATGTGGCTGACATGCGTCTTGACGGTCTTTTCACCGATCGAGAGCTGCCGTGCGATTTCCTTGTTGGCCATCCCGCGCGCCAGTAGCCGCAGAACATCTGTCTCGCGCTCGGTCAGCGCCTCGGGAGACTCCGGCGCGCGCACTTCGCGCAGCAGCCGCGCGGCGGCCTCCGGCGAGAGCTGGACCTGTCCGTTGGCGGCGGCCTTGATCGCGCGGCAGAGCTCGTCGGCCTGGGTGTCCTTGAGCATGTAGCCGATCGCGCCGGCCCGGATGGCGCGTATGACGGCTGTGTCCTCAAGGACACTCGTGACGGCCAGCACCTCGATATCCGGCAAGGTGGCGCGGATGTTCTCGATCGCGGTGATACCGTCCATGACCGGCATCAAGAGGTCCATCAGCACGACATCGGGCAGCAGTTCGCCCGCCAGCCGGACGGCCTCGGCCCCATTCTCGGCCTCGCCGATCACCTCAAGCTCGGGATCGAGCGCGAGAAACATCTTCAAGCCCTGGCGGACAACGCTGTGATCGTCGGCGATCAGGATGCGGATTGGCATGCTTCTCCTCTACAGGGATGCGTCCGCGGAGTCCACGGAAAACGTTCGCCGCGTGACAGCATACCAGCATCGTCAGTCGCGTCGTCGCAGTTCTGCCCGGATCGTCGTGCCGGCGCCGGGCTGGCTGTCCACGCTCAACGATCCGCCGATCTGCGTCACGCGCTCGCGCATCGAAATCAGCCCCAGGTGACCCGGGAACGAGTCGCCGCTGTCGAACCCTTGCCATCATCGACGATCTCCAGAACCAGCGAATCGGCCCCGCTGGTCAGCCGCTTCCCGATCCAGCTCGCCTGCGCGTGCTTGATCGTGTTGTGCAAGGATTCCTGCGCGATACGGTAGAGCGCTTCCTTACCGTCGAGCGAGAGCCAATCCGGCTCGGGACTGAGCGTGAGATCGACGGTCAGCCGCTGTCGGGCACGAATCGCCGCCGCCTGCTTCTCCAACGCGGCCACCAACCCCTCCGCTTCGAGCGACTCGGGCCGCAGCTCGAAGATCAGCGACCGCATTTCGGCCATACCCACCTGCGCCAACTCGATCACGTAGTCGAGCGGCGCAGCCATCGCCGCCGGGTCACGCTCCAGAAGCGTCCGCGCCGTCTGCGCGCCGAGCGAGATGCCGTACAGCGCCTGTGACACCGAATCGTGCAGCTCCCGCGCCAACCGCTGGCGTTCCTCGACAGCCGCCA
>JBBECJ010000348.1:0-2336 GCA_040881885.1 Thermomicrobiales bacterium
CCCGGCTGAGCCGCTGGGTGACGATCCCGCCATCCGGCAGCGGCCCGTACGCACGCAGGGGGCCGAAGGTCGCGTAGGTCGGGCCACTCGTGTCGTCCGGATCGCCGGCGACGTTGACGCTGGCCGGCTCGCCCTCCTCGAACCGCGCGTCACCGGTCTGCATCGCGCCGCTGACCAGCTCGTTGACCAGCAGGCCGTTCGTGACGTACCAGACGCCGTCATTCAACGCTTCCGGGTGGGTGATCTCCATTCGCGACTTGTCGAAGTACTGCACGTCGCGCATGCCGTCCGGCGACTCCGCGTACGGCTCCCGGAGGACGCCGCTGTTGGCGACCGGGCCCCAGAGCCAGCTCCGGATCGCCAGGCCGTCGAAGACGGGCTTGTCGGTCCGCGCCCAGACGCTCTGGAAGGCGTCGTTGCCCGGCGCGTTCGCCAGCGCGGCGTCGCCGTTGCCGAACGACCACCCGGCCAGGCCAAGCGAGAGGAACTGAAAGACAACCAACGCGCTCGCGGCCACCGCCAGCATCCGTCGCGTTCCGAAACGAGACATGCAAACTCCCTCGACGAGTGCACACGTGGATACGAGCACTCCCACACCACAGACTGCGCCTGAAGACCCAACTTCGATCCTTCGGCCGCAATGCTACGCCACTTCCCGGCCACGTCAAGCGTGATGCGGTCGAAAGACGCCGACTCGCCCTGCTCGATACCCATGCAGTCAGGTGGCTATCGCGTGAACCCACGGTTGGTGCTACGCTGTCACTCAATCGTTGGCAGCAGACAGGAGACGCACCGATGACGGCAGCCCCAACCACCCCCGGCGCGACAGCCGGTGACGAGCTTGCTCCCGGGTACGATAGCCAGCGCATCCGCGAGGCGATTCGCGACAACCTCTGGCTGCACTTCACCCAGATGTCCGACTACGAGAAGCCCGAAACCCGCCCGCTCGTGCTCGTCAAGGGCCAGGGGACGACCGTCTGGGACCAGGACGGCAAGCAGTACCTCGACTTCCTGGCCGGCATCTACTCGGTCAACGCCGGCTATGGCCAGCGCCGGATCGCCGAGGCGATGATGGCCCAGCTCGAAGCGATGCCATTCGTCAACCCGTTCGGCTACGCCAGCGTCCCGGCGGCAGTCCTGGCCGATCGCCTCGGCGACCTGGCCCCGCTGGGCGGCAACGCGCGCGTCTTCTTCACCTCCGGCGGCTCCGAGTCGGTCGAGACGGCCCTCAAGCTGGCCAAGCAGTACCAGACCGCCAAAGGCTTCCCGCACCGCTGGAAGACGATCTCGCGCCGCGTCGCGTACCACGGCACGACGCTTGGCGCGCTCTCCGTCAACGGCCTGACCGGCGCGCGCGCCCCGTTCGGGCCGCTCGTGCCAGGCGCCCGGCACGCGCCGATGTCGCACCGCTACCGCTGCCCGTATTGCAAGGATGCTCCGGCCTGCACGCTGATGTGCTACGACGAGATCGAGCGGCTGGTCGAGTTCGAGGGTCCGGACCAGGTCGCCGCCATCATCACCGAGCCGGTCCAGAATGCCGGCGGTTGCATCCCGCCCGGTTCGATGGACTACTTCAAGAAGATTCGTAAGCTGTGCGACGAGACCGGCATCCTGATGATCATGGACGAGGTCATCTGCGGCTTCGGCAGGCTCGGCGAGCTGTTCGGCTCGATCTACTTCGGGGTCGAGCCGGATGTCATCACGACCGCCAAGGGCATCACGTCGTCCTACGCTCCGCTCGGCGCCGTCCTCGTCCGTAAATCGGTCGCCGACACCTTCGCCGCCGAAGCCAATGACGACCTTCCGGCGCCCGTTGCCGCCGCTCGCAAGGGTGGCTTCCAGCATGGCCTGACCTTCGGCGGCCACCCGGTGTCCTGTGCCGCCGCGCTCGCCAACCTCGACATCATGCTTGAGGAGGACCTGCCCGGCAAAGCCAAGCAGATGGGGGCCTACCTGCAAGGCGAGCTGCAAGCCGCTCTCGGCGAGCACCCCAACGTCGGCGACATCCGCGGCGCCGGACTCTTCCTCGGCATCTAGATGGTGGCCGACAAGGCCACCAAAGCCTCGCCCGCCAAGGCCGACGTTCTGGAGTGGATGTCCGACAAAATGCTCGAACGCGGCCTGATCCTGCGCAACGACGGCCGCAACGACCCGACCACCCAGCTCTGCCCGCCGCTCGTCGTGACAAAGGAGGAATGCGACTACGTCGTCACCGTCCTCGCCGAGTGCTTCGACGAGCTCGGCAAACGCCTCGGCACGGTTGGCACGTCCGTCGCGACGTGACGACGGGATTCGGGATTCGGGATCCGGGGGTCTTGAATGGATCATCTTCGTGT
>JBBECJ010000349.1:0-14924 GCA_040881885.1 Thermomicrobiales bacterium
GCCGGAGCCGGCCGGGCCGACGTCATGATATCGGTGACTGGCCACGACGAAGACAACCTCGTCATCTGTCAAATGGCGGCGCATCGCTTCAAGGTCAAGCGCACGATCGCCCGCGTCAACAATCCGAAAAATGAAGAACTATTTCGCATGCTCGGCGTGGACGTGACGGTAAACCCAACGAACGTGATTCTGAGCCTCATCGAGCAGCAGATTCCAGACCGGCATTTCGTCCACCTGCTTGCGCTGCGACACGCGAAACTGGCAGTCGTCGAGGCCAGCGTCGCGCCCGAGTCTCCAATCGCGGGCAAGACGATCGCGGACGTGCGCCTTCCCCCAGAAACGTCGTTCATCGCGATCTTGCGCGCCAGCGATGTCATCATCCCAACCGGCCAGACCCAGATCCTGGCGGGAGACGAAGTCATCGCTATCACCCGGCGCGAGAGCGAAGAGCAACTGCGCGACCTGCTCATCACCGACTGAACGCCCGGCGTCCATCAACAACGATGGCCGGCAGCGCTGACGCTGCCGGCCATGATGATGTATGGCTGCCTGGCGGCTTACGGATAGATGCCGCGCACGCGGGTGAAATCCGCCACGCGCTGGATCGCGAGCGCCAGCGCCGCCGTCCGCATATGGACGTTGTAGCGTTGCGCCGTCTCGTAGACCGCGCTGAACGCGCGGGTCATGATTCGAAGCAGGCGCTCGTTCACTTCAACCTCGGTCCACGGGAATGCCTGAAGCGCCTGAACCCACTCGAAGTACGAGACCGTCACGCCACCTGCGTTCGCCAGGATGTCCGGCGCGACGACGATCCCGCGGTCGTACAGGATTCGGTCGGCTTCCGGCGTTGTCGGCCCGTTCGCGGCTTCGGCGATCAGCCTGGCCTTGATTCGTCCGGCATTCTCTTCAGTGATCACTTCCTCCATGGCGGCGGGGATCAGGATGTCGCACTCCAGTTCGAGCAACTCCGCGTTTGTGCAGTTCTCGGCCTCCGAGAAGCCAACGACAGTTCCAGTTTTCGCCTTGTGGGCGATCACGGCCGCGATGTTGAGGCCGTTCGGGTTCTGGATGCCGCCGGTCGAGTCGCTCACGCCAACGACCTTCGAGCCAAGCTCCCACATCAGCCGCGCGGCCACCGAACCGGCGTTGCCGAAGCCCTGGACGACGCATGTCGAGCCGGCCAGATTCATGCCGATCTTCGCCGCCGCTTCCTGAACCGTGAAGACCGTCCCGCGCCCGGTCGCTTCTGAACGTCCTTCGGAACCACCCAGGATCAGCGGCTTGCCGGTCACGACGCCGGGGATCGAGTAGCCGTGGTGCATCGAGTAGGTGTCCATTATCCAGGCCATAATCTGCGGATTTGTGTTGACATCCGGCGCCGGGATGTCGCGGTTCGGGCCAATGATGCCGGAGATCTCACTCGTGAAGCGGCGGGTCAGATTCTGCAACTCGTTCTGAGACATCAGCTTCGGATTGCAGGTAACGGCTCCCTTCGCGCCGCCATATGGCAGCCCGACGACCGCGCACTTCCAGGTCATCCACATCGCAAGCGCCTTGACCTCCTCGATCGTGACATCCGGGTGGTAGCGAATACCGCCTTTAGTCGGTCCAGGGCCAGAGTTGTGGTGGACGCGGTGGCCGGTGAAGACCTGGACCGATCCGTCGTCCATCTCAACCGGGAAGTTGACGGTGAATTGTCGCTTACAGACACTGAGAATTCGGCGCATGTCATCGTCGAGCCCGATGACATCGGAGGCGATGTTGAACTGCTCGACCGCCACGTCGAACAGACTTGGCTCGTGCCCCGTATGCGTCCTGATGTCCACTGCCATCCCTGTGCCACCGACCTTCCATGTTCGGGCGAAAAGTCGCGCCCGCTCTACTTCAACGCCGGTAACGTTCGCTCGTCGAGCGGAACCGGCATATCCGCCGACGGTTCAACAAAAACTGGGCCACCCTGCGGTGGCCCGGCGTCTACATTTCCCTCTCGTTCAGCAGTTGAGTCGTGATCTGCCTGACGAGGACCGGATTGCCCGCGCCGCGCATGCTCTTCATCGATTGGCCGATCAGGAAGCCGAGCGCCGCCTGTTTCCCGGTGTGGTAGTCAGCAACCGCGCCGGGATGAGCGGCCAGAACCTCGATGACGACCTGACGAACTTTTTCGTCGTCGCTCTCCTGACGCAGGCCGCGCTGCTCGACAAGCGCGCGCGGCGAGCTTCCGGACGCGTTCGCGTCGGCAAGGATCTCCTTGCCCGCTTGAGCGTTGATCTCGCCCGCGCGCACCATGACGACGATTTCCGCGAGGTGATCGGGAGGCAGTGACACTCTCTCGAATCCGCCTTGCGCGCGGGCCAACGCGAACAGGTCCCCGACCATCCAGTTCGCGACGTCACGGTAATGCCCGCCTGAAGCCGCGACGGCCTGTTCGTAGTAGTCAGCCACGGTCGGATCGTTCGTGATGAGCGCGGACTCCTGCGCGCCAAGACCGTACGCGGACATCAGCCGCGCGTTGCGCGCTTCCGGCAACTCCGCCATCCCGGTTCGAATCTCGGCCACCGTGGCTGGATCGAGTTCGACCGGCGGCAGGTCAGGCTCGGGGAAGTAGCGATAGTCGTGCGCCTGCTCCTTTGTGCGCTGGCCAACCGTGATTCCCTGGTCCTCGACCCAGCCGCGCGTCTCCTGAATGAGCGTTTCGCCGCGTTCAAGCAGGGCGCGCTGACGATCCGTCTCGAAGACGAGCGCCCGCTCGACGGCCCGGAACGAGTTCATGTTCTTGATCTCAACCTTCGGGCCAACGATCGCGCCATCCGTCGTCCTCTGCGAAATGTTGGCGTCGCAACGGAATGATCCCTCCTCCATGTTGCCAGCCGACGCGCCGATGTAGCGCAGGATCCGTCGCAGCGCGATCAAGTACTCGCGCGCTTCCTGCGGGGAACGCAGATCGGGATCCGAGACGATTTCCATCAGCGGGACTCCGGCCCGGTTGACATCGACAAGACATCGGACGCCGCTCGCGTCAACGCGGTGCACCAGCCGGGCGGTGTCCTCTTCGAGATGGACACGTGTGATCCCGACCCGCTTGCGGCCACCATCGACATCAAACTCAAGCTCACCGCCAACCGCGATCGGCAGATCGTACTGCGAGATCTGGTAGCCCTTCATCAGATCGGGGTACATGTAGTTCTTGCGGTCGAACTTGTTGTACGGCGGAATCTCACTGCCGAGCGCCAACCCGGTCGCGATCGTCTTCTCGACGGCGACCCGGTTGATGACCGGAAGCACACCTGGCAACCCGAGACAGACCGGGCAGACATGCGTGTTCGGCGGCGCGTTGAAGTACTCGGACGAGCAACCGCAGTACATCTTGCTGTTGGTGAGGACCTGCGCGTGCACTTCTAGTCCAATGACCGTTTCAAATTCCACGCGGCACTTCCCAACAGGCGCTCAACCACAGTTATTTAGCCGCGAGAGTATAGCACGAGCGACCGCAAACCTTCCGTCACGCTCCGACAGCGATGGGCGGTCCTCAGCGTGCGATGCCCCCGGTAACGCGACCCCGTCTGCACTAACTCGCTGGCCGATGAATCCGCGTCAGATTGTGAGAAGTGTGGCGCGGCATGCTACCATATCGGGGCGTCGAAAGCGTGCATCCAGCAATGCGTTCGGCGGCACACCCGCCACTCCTGCAAGCATCTCTTCGGATTCGGTTTGAATGCGGGCGGCCGGAACGGCATCAGTGGGAGAGCCGAGCGTCATTCGCTCGATCGCCTCACGCCCGTGCCGGTTGTGAAGCACAGGGAGGCGAATCGCCACCGATGGTCGCAACACGAAGTGACACCAAGCTGGTTACACTGACGATCGATGGCCAGGAGGTGACGGTTCCAGCCGGGACATCGATTCTCCAGGCAGCCGAAGCGAACGGCATTGAAGTTCCGAATCTGTGTTTCCAGCCCTTGCTCCGCGCATGGGGATCGTGCCGCCTCTGCACGGTCGAGATTCTCGGTTCACGTGGCGGATTAATCGAATCGTGCGCGGCGCCCGTCCGCGAGGGCCAGCAAGTCTCGACGATCTCTCAGGCGGTTGTCGAGGCGCGCCAGTTCATCCTGCAAATGTACCTGATTGACCACGCGCTCGACTGCCCGACCTGTGACAAATCGGGCGAGTGTTACCTGCAGGACAACACCTATCTGCACAACATCAGCGCCAACCCGTTCCGCCGTCCGAAGATCGCCAAGCCTTACGTTCACCTGCGCGAGACGATCGACTACAAGTGGGACCGCTGCATCATCTGCTCACGCTGCACGCGTGTCTGCGATGAGATGATCGGCGTCACCGCGATAACGATCGCCGGCCGCGGGCTGGAGGCAGAGGTCACTACCTCGTACGGCGTCGACTTGCGTGACACGAGTTGCACCAACTGCGGCATGTGCATCGCCGTCTGCCCGGTCGGCGCGTTGACCGACCGCCACTTCGGCCACCACCCGTGGGAACTTGACGCCGTCGAGACCGTTTGTGGCTTCTGCGATGTCGGCTGCACGCTGAACGTCGAGCACAACCGTGGCATCGTCCGCCGCGTGACCCACCTCTGGGACCGTGGCGTCAACCTCGGCTACACCTGCGAGCGCGGCAAGTGGGGCCACGAGCAGGTGCAGGACCCGATGCGGCTGCGCTACGCCCGCGTCCGCGAAAGCGGCGAGCAACTCGACGTCGAGCTGGACGAAGCGCTCGATCTCGTTGCCGAGAAGCTTCGGCACTTTCAGGGCGGCGGGTTCGCGGCGCTGGCGTCACCCGACAACACCAACGAGGACAACTACACGCTCCAGCAATTCACGCGCTCCGTGATGGGGTCGAATAACATCGACCGCCTGATTACTCGTTCTCAGGCCGGCGTCGATCACGCGCTGCTCCAATCGTTCGGAGTGTCGGCCAGCACCGCCAGCATGCAGGAGATGCGCACCGATTCGCACTGCGCTTTGATTGTCGGTCCGGATATCGGCTTCAGCGAGCCGGTCGCGTCCTACTGGCTCTACTGGGCGCTGCGCTACCGCGAGACACAGATGATCCTCGTCACCGACGACCACCAGTTCCTTGGAGACCGCAGCAACCGCTGGATCAAAGCTGCGCCCGGCGCCGAGGGTGATGTCCTCAACGCGCTGGCAAAAATCATCATCGAGGCGGGGCTGGCTCGGGACAGCGCCGAACTCAGCGATCTGACCAGGCAGATGTCGTCCGTCGACGTCGATGCAATCGCAGCCGCCACGGGCGTGACGCCGGACATGCTGCGAGAGTCAGCCATCCTCTACGCAACCGGAGGACGCGGTGTCCACGATGGCGAGACCGAGTACCCGGCCAGCACGATCTGGCACACAGTAGCCGCCGGATCGCCCAACGCGGAAGCGACGGCGCTGGCCGCGAACAACCTCGCTATCATCTGCGGCCACATCGGCAAGCCCGGCGGCGGCGTGCTGGCGCTACGCCAGAACGCGAACGCCCAGGGCAGCATCGACGTTGGATGCCATCCGGACTTCCTGCCGGGTGGTCTGCTGACCGGCGACGACACGTCGCGGTCGATCTTCGCCGAGCTGTGGTCGCAACGCTGGAACGAGTCGGCCGTCCCCCAGAATGGCTTCAAGCCACTGCGTGGCCTTCCGTCTGACGCGGGCGTGGGAATCGGCGGGCTGGCCGCCGCGATCGAGGCCGGCACGATCAAGGCGATGTACATCAGCGCCCAGTCACATCAATGGGCCGCGCCGGTTGACCCGCAACTGCTGGCGGCGCTGGCAAAGCTCGACTTCCTGGTTGTCGAAGACTGCTTCAACAGCGCGTTAACCGCTCTCGCCGATGTCGTCCTGCCGACCGCGATGTTTCTGGAGAAGGACGGCTCGTTCACCAATCTCGACCGCACCGTCCAGCGCGTCCGCTTCTCAGTTTCGCCTCCGGGCGACGCCCACGGATCGACCTGGCACGTTGGAGAGATCGCCGGACGGCTGGGCTATTCGCTACCATCCAACAACGTCTCAGCGATTATGGACGAGATTTCATCCGTCGTTCCGGTTTACGCTGGCGTCACTTTCCCACGACTCGAGCGCGGTGGAATGCAGTGGCCCGTGACCAGCTTTGGGGCCGAGCAGACCGTCTACCTGTCGGTCGGCCGTGGCCTCGCGCCCGAAGACATCAAGATCGTCGCCGACTGACGGCTTCAGCGACCTGAAAGGCGATTGCCACGATGCTGGATGAGTTCAAGGGATTCGCGGTCACGCTAAAGCGCCTCGGCCGCAAACCGATCACGTTTGAGTATCCCGACGAGAAGCGGCAGTTCGCGCCGCGCTTCCGAGGCCTGCCGTCACTGCGCGCCGATCCGGAAACCGGCGAGGCGCTCTGCGTCGCCTGCGGACTCTGTGCTCGCATCTGCCCGACATCCTGCCTGGAGATGCACGTCGTGCCATCCGAGGAGGGCGACCGAGAGCTGGGCGAGTTCATCCTGCGTTCGGGTCGTTGCCTCTTCTGCGGCATGTGCGCCCAGGTCTGCCCGGTTGACGCGATCACGATGAGCGGCGCCTTCGAGCGCTCGGTCCTCGAGCGCGACGGGCTGATCTACACCAAGACCGAACTGGCCGCGTTCGGCGCCCAGAACGAGACCTGGTGGAGCGCCGACAGCCCTCCTCGAGTATCGACACCGTAACGCGATCAGGCCACCCGAAACCTCTGGACGCCGCCGCCACGGCGTCCATATTGTTGTGTTTGCTGTTGCGTCCGAACGCGCCGCCGCGAGTCATCACCTTGCCGGATCAGACGAAACGGACCATGATATGGGATCGGCAGTCACGCGCATCCGATCTACGAGAGCGCACATGAGAGAGGGAGACGATGTCGAAGGACTATCAATTCTACTGCGCCGGCGGCTGGCGCTCGTCGGCGAACACGCTCGAGATCAAGAACCCGTACGATGACTCAACCGTCGGCATGACGTCGTTCGCGGCCGACTCCGATCTTGAAGACGCGATCACGGCCGCCGAAGACGCCTTTGAGACGATGAAGTCAATGCCTACCTACGAGCGAGCCGGCGCGCTGACGAAGCTGGCCGGCATCATGGAGGAGCGCCAGGAAGAACTGGCCGTCCTGATCGCGAAGGAGGCCGGCAAGCCGTTGCGCGACGCGCGCGTCGAGGCGATGCGCGGCGTCTTCACCGTCCAGGTCGCCGCCGAAGAGGCCAAGCGCATCGGCGGCGAGATGATGCCGCTCGATCTGCTGCCATCGTCAAAGGGTCGCTTCGGCGTCACCCGCAAGGTTCCGATCGGTCCGATCGCCGGCATCTCGCCCTTCAACTTCCCGCTCAACCTGGCGCTCCACAAGGTCGCGCCGGCCATCGCCTCAGGCAACCCAATCGTGCTCAAGCCGCCTACGCGCGATCCGTTGACTATGCTGACCGTCGCCGAGATGATCGACCAGGTCGGACTGCCGAAGGGCGCCGTCTCGATCATGCCGATGGACCGCGGCGTCGGCGACCGCCTCGTTACCGATGACCGCTTCAAGCTGCTGTCGTTCACCGGCTCGCCGGATGTCGGCTGGGACATGAAGGCGCGCGCCGGCAAGAAGAAGGTCGTCCTGGAGTTGGGCGGCAACGCCGGCGTCGCGATCGACCGCGACGCCGACATCGAGTTCGCCGTCTCACGCGTGCGGATGGGCGCATTTGCCTACGCCGGTCAGGTCTGCATCTCGGTACAGCGCGTCTTCGTCCATCAGGATGTCTACGACGAGTTCTGCACAAAGCTCGCCAGCGCCGTCGCGACGATCAAGGCCGGCGACCCGCTCGATCCCGACACAGAATTGGGGCCGATGATCGACGACAAGGCAACCCGCCGGATCGACGACTGGGTCCGGAGCGCCGTCAGCGAAGGCGGACGCGTTTTGACCGGCGGCAAGGCCAACGGGCGCTTCTACGAACCGACGGTCCTCGTTGATGTCGCGCGCGAGTCGTTCGTCTGCTCGCGTGAGGCGTTCGCTCCGATCGTCAGCGTCTTCCCAACGAAGGACTGGGACGACACCCTCTCGAAGATCAACGACTCGGTTTTTGGCTTGCAAGCCGGTGTCTTCACCTCGAACCTCGAGCACGCGCTTCAGGCCTTTGACCGGCTCGACGTCGGCGGCGTCATCCTCAACGATGTCCCGGTTTACCGGATCGATCACATGCCCTACGGAGGCGTCAAGGACTCCGGTCTTAGCCGCGAGGGGTTGCGCTACGCGATTGAGGACATGACCGAAACGCGGCTGCTAGTCGTCAACCGGCTGTCGTAGCGGACGCCGGGCGGCGGCTAGCGCGCCGCCGCCCCGGCTCCCACGACTAGCGAACGAAGCAGGATCAGCGCCTCGCGATCCTCTCGCAAGTCCTCGCCCTTTTCGGTTTCGAGCAGGGCGGGTTTTCCCGCGAACCGCCCGTCATTCATGAAGTTCCTGAACCCTTCCGTGCCGATGAAGCCTGCCCCGATATGGGCATGCCGGTCCCGCTTCGAGCCAAACTCGGTCAACGCGTCGTTAAAGTGGAACGCCTCGATCCGCTCGACGCCAACTGTGCTGTCAAATTGCTCCATCGTCTGTGCGTAGGCGTCAGGAGTACGGATGTCGTAGCCAGCGACGAATATGTGGCAGGTGTCGAAGCAGACGCCGAGCCGTTCCGGAGCCGCGACGCCGGCCATGATAGCCTCCAGTTCCTCGAAGGTCGCTCCAAGCGTCGTCCCCTGGCCGGCCGTCGTTTCAAGCAGCGTTCGCACGGTGTATCCAGGCAGGTCGGTGTGCACCCGGTCAAGCGCCTGGGCGACGCGACTGACTCCGAGCTCTACGCCGGACTTCATATGCGCTCCGGGATGCGTCACCAGAAAAGGAATGCCAAGCTGCTCACAACGTTCCAGTTCGATCCGGAACGCGTCGATCGATTTCTCCCACGTCTCATCGTTCGGCGACGCGAGGTTGATCAGGTACGAGTCGTGCGCGACGACCGGACTGATCGCGCAGTCGAGGCACTGTTGCCGGAAGAGCGCCGCGTCCTCGTCGAGGATTGGCTTGGCCTTCCACTGCTTCTGGTTCTTGGTGAAGATCTGCAACGCATCCGAATCGACACTCTTAGCGCGCTGAACCGCCTTGTCAAACCCGCCCGAGATCGACATGTGTGCGCCAAGCTTCAGCATCTAATCCTGTCCATTTCTCGTGCGTCCTTTGACCAGCAACTCAAGTTGAGATCTGTCAAATCCGCTCACCAGCTTGCCGTCGGAAATCACGAGCGGCCGTCGAATGAGGGTTGGCTCATCGGCCATCGCCGCCAGCAGCGCGTCGTCATCCAGCGCGTCGATCTCGTCCTGCCGAATCCGGTACGCCTTCGATCGCGTCGACAGGATGTCGACCGGACGCTTCCCCACCGACGCCAGCATCTGTCGAAGCTCGTCAACGCTGAAGCGGTCTCGAAAGTAGTCGCGACGATCGTAGGCAATGCCGTGCTCTCCGAGGAACTCCTCGGCCCTTTTGCAGCTCGTTCAGGTTGGGTGAACGTAGGCGGTAACCGGCATAGCTTCTCCCAGTACATGTACGTACATCTGTTCGGAGATTGTATCATCAGGCCGGATCGATGGGACGATCGAGACCTGAGAGGCGCGTGACCAGGTGTCAGCCCGACCGCGAGTCGTCATCACAGGAACATCCGGCCAACTCGGCCGTGCGCTGGTCGCTGCCCAGTCCGACGACTGGGAGATTCTCACCGTCAACCGGAGCGACACTGATCTGCTGTGCTGGACCCAGGTCAAGGAACGCCTCGCCGCGTTCATGCCCCATCTCGTCATCCATTCCGCCGCCGCGACCGACGTTGACGGCTGTGAGCGCGATCCTGCGATGGCGCACCTGGGCAATGCCCTGGCAACGCGCCACGTAGCCCGGGCTGCGGCGGCTGTCGATGCGCGGCTCGTCTACATTTCGACCAACTTCGTCTTCGACGGCTCGAAGCCACACCCCTACCACGAGTTCGATCAGCCGGCGCCGATCAGCGTCTACGGCGCATCCAAGCTGGCTGGTGAGTTGGAGGCGCGGGCGGCTACGTCTCGCTGCTTCGTCATCCGGACGGCGATGGTCTTCGCTCCGCAGGGCCGCAACTTCGTCCTGACGATGCGGGGACTGATGGCCGAGCGCGATCGGCTAACGGTTGTCGACGACCAGTTCGGCAACCCGACCTTCGCGCCCGACCTCGCGCGAGCGATCGTCTCCCTCGTCGGGCGGGCGCCGTTCGGCACATACCATGTCACCAACGCCGGCAGCGCGTCGTGGTTCGAGTGGGCGCGTGAGATCGCGTCGATTAGCGGTGCGACGACCCGAATAGAGCCGATTCCCGCCTCGGCATATCCTCGGTCCGCGACACCACCCGCCAACGGTGTGCTCACGTCGCTCGCGCTTCCTCAACTCGAAGTAGTGCTGCCAGATTGGCGTGAAGCGTTGCGCCGCTGTCTGTCCGTATGACGAGCGTCGATCTCATCATCCCCACCCTGAACGCGTCGGAACTTCTCGCGCGTTGCCTCGACGCGTTACGCCTGTCAACGTTTTCGGACTTCAGGCTGTTTGTGTTCGATGATGGCTCAACCGTAAACATCGCTTCGGTCGTCCACTCCAGATTTCCTGACGCCAACTTGATCCGGTCGGACCAGAACGTCGGTCTGGCGCGCGCGTTCAACCTCGCGATCGCCGCTGGTTCCTCGCATTATGTCGTGTTACTCAACAATGACACCGAGGTCGAGCCGGGATGGCTGGCCGAACTGGTGGCCTGCGCCGAGCGGCATCAGGAGGCCGGCAGCGTCGCCAGCAAGCTGCGGCTGCTGTCGGACCGGCTCAGGTTGCATTCGGTCGGCGACACGTGGTCGCTGCGTGGTATGCCGGGCAACCGAGGCGTCTGGCTGGACGACGTTGGACAATACGACAACGAGGACGAGGTGTTCGCGGCCTGCGGCGGGGCAGCGTTGTATCGTCGCTCGGCGATCGAAAAACTACGTCAGCGCGACGGACACATCTTCGACGAGCGCTTGTTCATGTATTGCGAGGATGTCGACATCGCATGGCGCCTGCAAACAGAAGGCTGGCGCTGCGTGTTCGCTCCACAGGCGGTCGTCTACCACGCGCTGTCCGCGACAGGCGGTGGCACGCTGGCCAGCTACTACGTCTCGCGCAATCTCTGGTTGGTGATGTCATCGAGCGTCCCGGTTGAGTTCGTGCGTCCTTACCGCGCGCGTATCTCCGCCTATCACCTCGGTCGCACGTGGCGGACGCTGCGCCACCTCCGCGAACCGGCGGCGCGCGCGTCACTGCGCGGAACGATTGCAGGCATTTGCCTGGCTCTCGCGCGCTCGCGCAGGTACTGCAATCTCAATGACGGCGAACGAGCGCGAATCCTGGCGCTTCTGACTGAGCGCGGCCACGACTCTTCAAAAACATTGCTACACTCATGAACGATGACGCTCCGGCCTCACGCAATTTCGAGGTCAGTTCACGGCGACCAACGACTCGGCATGGAGTAGACACGCCATTGCGCCATACCCAGCAGCCGGAGTTGACGATCGTTGTTCCGGCCTACAACGAGTCCGCGCGACTGCCCCATACGCTAAGCGACATCGAGCGGTTCATCGTTGACGCTAACCTGAACGCCGAGTTGCTCGTCGTCGACGACGGCAGCAGCGACGACACACTCGCGATCGCCAACGCCCACGAGCCAACCACGTCCTCCTACCGCGTAATCAGCCTGCCCCATCGCGGCAAGGCCAGCGCCGTTCGCTGCGGAATGCTGGCGGCCGCTGGAACCCACGTGCTGTTTACGGACGCCGACCTCTCGACGCCGATTGAGTATGCCCTCAAGCTGGTCGAGGCGCTCGATCGCGGGGCGGACATCGCGATCGGCTCGCGCGAAGGCATCGGCGCGACACGCATCGGTGAGCCTGCCTACCGGCACGTGATGGGACGCGTGTTCAACACAGTCGTCAGATTGTTAGCCGTGCCGGGCATCAACGACACCCAGTGTGGCTTCAAGGCCTTTCGGCGCGAGGTGGCTCAGGACATTTTCTCGCGAACGATCGTTCACGCGAACGATGACCAGGTTCATGGACCACGCGTGACCGGATTCGATGTCGAAGTGCTGTTTATTGCTCTTCGGTCTGGTTACACTGTCGAAGAGGTCCCTGTCTATTGGGAGCATGTCGCGGGAAGCAAGGTCCAGCCGTTTCCGGACTCGTTCCGGATGTTTTCCGACGTTCTGCGCGTGCGTTTGAACGCAGCACGCGGACGCTACGACTAGCGCCACGCATCGTCAACCGCCAACCACCTTTGTCGTTGAAGGAATGCTCGATGCACGGACGACTCTCCGAATTTACGCTCGGTCAACTCCTCCAGTTCTTCGCGCTGGCCGAGAGATCGGGAACGGTCGTCGTCCGGGCCGCGGGACGCGAATCGAGGCTGCTTGTCGAAGGGGACCGGATCATCGGATGGGGCCAAGAGGAATTCGACGTTCGCGATCCGTTAATGGCGTGTGAACTCATCGCAACGACAGCGATGGATGCGGTCAAGGGAGTTCAGCCGCGGCCTGACACACCGGGGCTCTCGTTCGTCGTCCGCAATCTGATCGAACCTGAACGCTGGGACGCCTTCTCCCATCGCCTACTCGAGCAGGATATCTACCCGTTGCTCAGCGTCGAAGACGGCGACTTCGAGATCCAGGTCTTCCGCAACCCGCCTGCGCCACTCAGGGTGTCGATTCCGATCAACTCAATGATCCTCGACGGATCGCGTTGGGAATCGGAGATGGAAGCCGCCGCTCTTGAAGGCTTCCAACTCGACGGAATCTGGCGGCGAGCCGAGAAACGCATCAGCGAGCCGCTGCGGCTATCCGGCCTGGAATGGATCGTCTGGGCGCTCATGACCGAGCCTATCTCGATCGCGGAGATTGCTCGTCGGCTGTGCGTGCCCGACCTCAACACGATTGGCGCGATCAAACGCCTGAGCTCAATCGACTTGATCGAAGAGGCGGATTGATTTTCCCGCTAATTCGGCGAGTATGCTACCAACGACTCCGTTGGCCAGTAACACTGGAACCGTCGTGGCGCCCCGCGCGTTCGCCAGCATCTCGCGGTCGAATCCCATGCAATCGAGCACGACGGCCTGCGCGCCGAGCGAGTCCAGCATCCGAATCTCGGCCGCGACCTGGTCCGCCGCGCTGTATGGGGACGCGATTCCAGTCACCGTCGCGCGTGTCGCCGTCGTCCACTTCGCGAGCATGCTCTCGCGTTGACCCGCGTGCGGCATCAGAATTCCGAGCGTGCCGTCTGGCAGCAGCGCGTCGACCACTCCGACCAGGAGCCGGTCGGGGTAGACGATCAGTGCGCTCTTCCCGAGTCGAGGGAATTCGCCGGTGCACAGCACACAGATGATGGGGCATCTCTCTGCCTCCAGGCGTTCAATCGCCCGCGCGACATATGTCAACAGCCTATGCTTTGACACGACCACCTCGTCGCCGCCAACCAGCCTCGTCACCAGTGGATGCTCGGCTGGAAGTGGCGCGAGTAATCGGATCTCGTCCGGGCTGAGCAGATCGAGCGCTCCGGCCTGGACAATTCCAGCGACGCCGGCGTTGCCAAACATCGAAGCGACGATATCGTCTCGTGGCGCTTGTCCGATCGTCACCAGTCCGAGCACAGATTCTGCCTTTCGATTGGGATGTGGATTAAGTTGCCCGAAACCGCGTCTGTTATACTCGCAAGAGTGACGAGTGAACGCAACCGAGACCTGAGTTCGACGTTTTGAGGGCGGCAGGTCGTAGACAAGGACAGCCCTGGCCGCTGCATGCGAGCCGGCCGGTGAGTCAGACGATGGGAAGATACTCGTGCCGACCGCACCGGGTCAAAGTCTCGAAGACGTGACCAAGGCCGCGGCGCAAGCGACTCAGGCGTTGGAAACCCGCCTCGCAACGCTCGCCGCGTCCGTCGAGCATATCAAGCACGACCTTGACGCCACCCGCTCCCAGATTCAGCGCGACCGCGAAGAGATGGACATCGAGTACTCGCTTGACACCGGGTCCTCGTATGTCATCGAATCTCCGGATAGCGGCGATCTGCGCAAGCAGGAGCGTGAGCTTACCCAGCAAACGATCCGGGCAGCCGGCCTGCAACGTCAACTGACGGAATTCACGACGCTGATCTCGGTTTCGGCCCGCCAACTTGCCGAAAAAGGCGAGTTCCCTGGTGTCGATGCCCAGGCACAGGCGGCAATCCGCTCGGCAGGCGTCGAAGCCCAGGAGAACGAACGTCATCGACTGGCCCGCGAAATCCACGACGGTCCTGCGCAGGCCCTCGCCAACGCGATCATCGCGCTCGAGTTCGTCGAACGGGCAATCCGGGCCGGCGGCGACGGCTCGGCCGCGCGCGCGCAGGAGGAGGTCGAGCGGATCAAATCAACCCTGCGCGAGGGGCTGACCGAGATCCGCCGCTTTATCTTTGATCTGCGGCCGACAATGCTCCAGGATCGAGGGCTCGTCGCGACGGTCGAGCACTACATCGCCACCTACCAGTCGCTCTTTCCGATGGCTATCGAGATTCACGCCAGCGACGCGCTCTCGCGCCTCACCGTCGATCAGGAGCTGACTGCGTTCCGCGTCATTCAGGAGTCCATCCAGAACGCTCGCAAGCATGCCCGCGCCAATCGCGTTATCGTGAGCGTCCGCGGGGAAGAGTCCGCGCTGATTGTGACGATCGAGGACAACGGTCGCGGTTTCTCGCCAGAGCGCGTGACAACGCACATGATGGGCGGCGCCGGGTTGCGCGGCATGCAGGAGCGGGCCGCGTTAGTCGGCGGTGAGATCAGGATCGAGAGTGCGGCCGGCGAAGGAACTCGAATAGAACTCGTGCTACCGTTGA
>JBBECJ010000350.1:0-2289 GCA_040881885.1 Thermomicrobiales bacterium
GGCGTTCTGGTGCATCTTGAGCTGATGCGAGGGATAGGTCAGCTCGGTCCTGGGGATGACGAACCGGTTCTGCTTCTGTAGGACGTACATGGTGTGCTCCTGTGTGCGCCACCAGGCGCCTTCGTACTATAGGGGCCGCTGTTGGCATCGATCAAGCGGGAGGGCCGGTCTCCCGGCCCTCCCGCAGAAGCCTAACGGTCGGCGTTCGCTATGGAAGCGCGTCCGCCGGCACTTCGATCGACTGGAGCGTATCCACGCTCAGGTCGGCGACCGCGACGCCTTCCCAGCTATAGGCTACGTCGGTGATCTCGATCCGGCCGCCGCGGTACTCGCCGATGGCAATGGCCTGCCCCGGGTCGTGGTCGTCCGGGCCGAGCGTAACCGGGAAGAGGCAGACTGAGCACTTCCACTCTGAGAGTGACTCCGCGGCGCTGACGAGGCTATCGCGCGTGAGCGCCTGGCCGGCGACCCTGAGCGTCTCGACCATCAGCTCTGCGACGTATTGCGCGTAGAGCGTCAGCACGCTCCCCGTCTGGCTGCCGATGCCGGCGGTTTCGAGGAACGCGAGGTGGTTGGCGATCCCCTCGTTCTCCGTCTGCCACGCCATGTAGGTGGCGACCGGACCAACGGTACCTTCGATGACGTCCTCGCCGGCGATGAGCATGGTCAGCTCGTTGACGCTGACCGCGCTGATGACGAACTGGGCGTCCCAGTTGAGGTCAGCGCGGGCGTGCTTGATCGCGTTACCAAGCAGCAGCGGCGTCACGAACATCACGACAGCGTCCGCGTCGGCGTCGCGCAGCAGGTCGATCTGCGAGAACAGGTCGGCGTCGGTCACCTCGTACGAGTGCTCGCCGACGAGCTCGACTCCGTCGTTCACGCCCAGCTTGACGCCGGCGGCGCCGTCCTGGCCGAAGTCATCGTTCTGGAAGATGATGCCGTACTTCCCGCCGGGGAAGTTGTCGGCGACGTACTTGCCGAGGACAAGGCCCTCGCCGGTGTAGTTCGGGTTCGAGCCGAACACCATCGGGCGCTCCACGGGGTCGCGTACCCACTCGACGGCGCCCGTCGCCACGAACATGTCCGGCACGCCGTTGTCCTGCAGGTAGTTCACCACCTGCAGGTGGTTGGGCGTCCCCAGCGCGTTGAACATCGCGAAGATGTTGTCCTGCTCGACGAGCTTGCGGGTCAGGTCGACGGCCATCGGCGGTGAGTACTGGTCGTCTTCCTCAAGATATGTGATCGTCCTGCCGTTGACGCCACCCTCGGTGTCGTTGATGAACTCGAAGTAGGCAAGCGTCGTGCGCGGGATGATCGAATAGGCGGCGATCGGGCCCGTCAGCGACGTGTGCGTGCCGAGCACGACCTCGGTGTCGGTCACGCCGGGGACTTCGCCGGTGTCCGGCTGCGTCGCCGACGGCGTTTCGTTCCCAGCGGTCGGCGATGGGCCGTCGTCTCCGTCGTCACCGCACGCGATGGCGACGATCGCGACGAGCGCGATGATCGCTCCTAAGAGCCAATAGCGATGTGCAGTCCTCAATGCTTCACCTCCATGCGAAAAAGCTACATGAATGAGATCGGGCGACAAACAGCCGCGGCTTCGTACAGCACGATCACCCCCTCCCGAAAGGCGCTGTTATCGATGGTCGTTCTTATCCTGTTCGTTGCGCTCGCGAACGCGAAGTCGCTGAGCGCCAAGTCGTTCCAACAAGCCGGCGGCATTGCGTCGTACCTGTTCCGCCGACAGCCCCTCCCGCATCGACCTCCACAGACCGCTCGGACCGAGGCCGACCAGCGTCTGGGCGAACCACGCCAACCCTCGCGGGAACAGCAGGATGGTGCCGATGAGTAACGTACCATAGATCGCGCCTCTCAGTCTGTCGGCGTCCGGCACGTAGTCGGAGAGGTTGCTGATGAGCTCGGCCTGGAATGTGAGAAACAGCGCCCCGAACACCGAACCCAGAATCGTGCCGAGGCCGCCGATGACGATGGCGACCAGGAAGAGGATCGATTCCAGGAAACCCAGGCTCTCAGGCGCGACGAACGTCTGAACGGTGAAGAAGAGGCCTCCGGCAATGCCCGCGTAGAACGAGCTGATCGCGAAGGCGAGCGCCTTGTACAGCGGCACATTCACGCCCATCTGTTCCGCGCCGATCTCGCTGTCGCGCAGCGCGATGAACGCGCGCCCGAAGCGGCTTCTGGTCAGCGTCCAGAAGAGGACCGTCATGATCACGGCCGTCACCATGCAGACGTAGTAGACCCACTGGGCCTGGTTCAGGAAGCTATCGA
>JBBECJ010000351.1:0-2278 GCA_040881885.1 Thermomicrobiales bacterium
CTGGCTCGCGCCGCCGCGCTCCACCCGTGGAAGGTGGCCGCAGTCTGGATGGTCGTGCTCGTCATCGGGCTGACGACGATGGCCACGCTCGGCAACCGCTTCACGATGAATGAGGAGTTCCGCACCGATCTCGAATCGCGGGTGGCCGACGATCTGATCACGCAACGCCTCAATGGCGGCGCCCAAGACCCGGCCCAGGAGCGCGTGATCGTCTCCTCGACCAACCTGACTGTCGATGACCCGGCCTTCGCAGCCGTCATTGCCGATGTCGCGGCGGCGATCGCGGCGCACGAGGAAGTCGCCCGGGTGGAGACCTGGTACGACACCGGCCAGGACGAGCTCGTCTCGTTCGATCGCCAGCGCACGGTCGTCGTCACGACACTGGCCGGCGATCCTGGGGATGCCGTCCAGAACGCGCAGGGTGTCCTTGAGACAATCCACGCGCTGGACAACCCGGCGCCCGGTTTCGAGGTGTTGACCCTCGGCGCCGCCAGCGTGACCGACACCTTCAACAGCACCGCCGAAGCGGGCATCGCCAAGGGTGAGTCGATCGGCGTCATCGTGGCGCTGATCGTGATGGCGATCGTCTTCGGGACGCTGGTGGCAGCCGGGATACCGATCATCCTGACCGTCGTGGCGTTGCTGGTGACAACGAGCGTGGCGATGGCTGCCTCGCACGTCTTCGAGCTCAACTCGGCCGTCGTCCAGATGATCGCGATGATCAGCCTGGCGGTCGGGATCGACTACACACTCTTCATTGTTTCGCGCTATCGCGAGGAGCGTGAGCGTGGACTTGGACTCGTCGACGCCATCACGCGCGCTGGCGACACGGCCAGCAAGGCGGTTCTCTTCTCCGGCCTGACAGTCGTCGTCTCGCTGCTGGGGATGCTGTTTGTGCCGTGGAACCTGATGACCAGCATGGCCGGCGCGATCGTGGTCGTCATCGTGTCGGTGCTGATGACGCTCACGCTGCTGCCGGCGGTCCTGCGCCTGCTCGGCGATCGGATCAATCGCGGCCGGCTTCCGTTCATCGGCTACCGGCGGGCGACTGCAGGCTCGGCCGGCGGCGCGCGCTCCGGATTCTGGAACTGGACATCCGGCGTCGTGATGCGCCGTCCGATCGTCAGCCTGGTCGCGTCAGCGGGCGTCCTGCTCGTGCTGGGCAGCTTCACCTTCTCGATGAACCTTGGCTATGCGAGCCTGAGCAATCTGCCGGAGAACTCCGGCAGCATCCGCGCCGTCAACATCTTCCAGGCTGAGTTCCCGGGAGCCGACTACCAGCCGGCATCGATCGTCGTTGAAGCCGCCGATGTCACGGCTCCCGAGGTCCAGAACGCCACCAACAGCCTGCTCGCCACACTCGACGCTGATCCCGCCTTCGGCGCGGCGACGATGGTCACCTCGGAGCAGAACGACCTCGTCCGCATCGATGTCGCCCTGACCGGCGACGGCGAAAGCGATCAGGCGATTGACGCTATCAAACGGCTACGCAACGAATACATCCCGACGCACTTCGATCCCATCGACGCCGAAGCACGGGTGACGGGCAGCACTGCCATGATGATCGACATCATCGGGTTGGCTCGCGGCTACCTGCCGATCGTCATCGCGTTTGTGCTGGCCGTCAGCTTCCTGCTGCTGCTGGTCGCGTTCCGTTCGATCGTCGTCCCGATCAAGGCAATCGCCATGAACCTGCTGTCGGTTTTCGCCTCGTACGGCCTGCTGGTGCTGGTCTTCCAGAAGGGGGTCGGCGCCGACCTGCTCGGCTTCAGACAGGCCGATCGCATTGACGTATTCATCCCGCTGATGCTGTTCACGGTGCTGTTCGGACTCTCGCTGGACTACCACGTCTTCCTGCTCAGCCGCATCAAGGAGCAGTTCGACATCACTGGCGATAACGAACAGTCGGTTGCCGTCGGGCTACGCTCGACCGGGAAGTTGATCACCGGCGCGGCGCTGATCATGGTCGGCGTCTTCGGCGGGTTCGCCGCGGCCGACCTGATCGCGATGCAGCAGTTCGGCTTCGGGCTGGCTGTCGCGGTCCTGCTCGACGCGACGATCGTCCGGATGATCCTCGTGCCGGCCTCGATGGCGCTGCTCGGCAACCGCAACTGGTACCTGCCGGCCTGGCTCGCCTGGCTGCCCGAGATCCACATCGACGGAACTCCGGCTCGCGTCGCGCCCAAACCACGCGATCGCGACACTGATGGATTCGTTCTCGATCCGGTCCTCGCTGACTTAATACCCTCCGCCCCTTCCCTCGTTGAACCGGTGACCG
>JBBECJ010000352.1:0-14474 GCA_040881885.1 Thermomicrobiales bacterium
GGCAATCCCGACGAAGGCCGCCAGCAGCGCTGGCGGCGCGTCGTCGAGACCGGCGATGTACGCCAGGAAGCCATCGGTGACGGTCACCAGCGACAGATCGGAGATTTCGAGCCGCTCGCGCTCGATCAGGCCCAGCAACACATCGAGCGGCCCCTCGAACGACGGCAGCCGGAGCTGGTAGTTCGCCAGTGTCGGGATGGCGCCGTTACTCGTCACGGTTCCCTCTCATCGGATCGCGGCATCGTCGGCGGAGGCCAGCGCCGCCTGGAGTGGGTCAGCGCCGCCGGCGTGGTCAGCGTGCGACGCGATCAACGCGCAGCAGCGCGCCGACGCGCCGGCCTCGCTCGCCAGCGAGGCGCCAAGCGCGGGATGCAGCACGCTGAGCCAGAGTCCGTGCCGGAACCCGTCCCCAGACCCGATAACACGCGTTAATAGTGTTGGCGACAGCCTCTCCAACAGGACGTGCGCCGCCCGGTGGACCGCGTTGACGCGTCCCCGATCGTCCGCTTTGCCGATGTCGTGAAGCAGCGCGGCTCGTAGCAGATCCGGATCGTCGTACCCCGACTCAACCACCACGGTGTGGACCCGCAGATGGTGGGCGCGGTCGAACGGTGACAGACGCGCGAGCAAGAACCACTGCGCGTCGCAGTCGAGCAGCCGCAGGAGTTCGGCATCGACCGCCGCGTCAGGACGGCTGCGCATCATATGGCCAAACTGCCGCAGCCGCCAGAGCGCGCCACCCAGCCCGCGGCGTCCGGCTACTGTCGCGGGGGTAGTTAGCTGCGTCTGCATCAGAAGAACGTCGAGCCTGCGATCGTCGAGCGCAGGAAGTCGAAGACCGGGAAGTACATCGTGCCGATGATGTCGCGCCCGCCGCTCGCGAACTGGCGGTTGAGGATGATCAGGATCAGCAATCCCGCGAACGCGTACTGCTCCATGCGGGCGAAATATGGATACCAGAAGTTCGGCAGGAACCCGGAGAGGATCTTGGAGCCATCCAGTGGCGGCAGCGGGATCATGTTGAACGCCGCCAGCAGCAGATTAATGAACACGAACTGCTCGACCAAAACCGCGCCGTAGCCGGTCGGCTCGATGCCGCCGAAGCGGACCGGGATGACGACCAGTGTTGCCATGATGACGTTGGACGATGGCCCGGCAGCGGCGGTGATCGCCATGCCAGACTTGTGTCCGCGGACGATGTTCGGGTTGACCGGGACGGGCTTGCCCCAGCCAAACGCCGGCCAGCCGATTGCGATCATCATCATGCCGATGAAACCGATCGGGTCGAAGTGCGCGGAGGGATTGAGCGTGATCCGTCCCAACCGGGCCGCCGTCGGGTCGCCGAGCTGGTAGGCGGTCCAGGCGTGCGCGAACTCGTGGACCGTCACAGCCACGATCAGGACGATCATGCGCGCGAAAATGACATCGCTATCGAGTGAGCTTCCGAACATAAACCACGCGATCCTTCAGGAGAACGTCCATTGACCACTTGAGTAAACACCAACGACTATCGGGCGTGCAGCGTCGGATTGTTCGCTGGCTCGCGCTGCCTGGCGTCCCTGTCCGCGACCCACGTGCGACAGGACGACTCCAGAGCGCGCGACGACGGCCGGGGATGCTGTCCACGGCCGTCGCCATCGTCATTCAATCGCGGTCCGACAAACGCTCTACACAGATCGCGGTCAGCCGTCACCTCGACAGGTCAAGCCGCTAGCGGAACCGCGCTGTCGTCGTCAATCGTCTCGTCGATCAAAGCGCGCGTCATCATTGACTCGTCTCTGGCGTCAGCCGGCAGACTCGAAGTCACTGCGAATCAGTTCGTGCCGGCCGTTCCCGCCAGGGCATCCGCAACCGCCGTTTGAGCAACCGGCACCGGCGCTGACGAGCGGTTGAGTGTCGTCACGCCGTCGGCCCCGGAATTCGGGTACAGATGGCAGGCGACGAAATGACCGCCGCCCTGGTCTGAGAAGATCGGGTCGATCTCCTTGCAGACCGGCATCACGTACGGGCAGCGGGTGTGGAAGTGACAGCCGGACGGCGGGTTGATCGGGCTTGGCACGTCGCCGGTCAAAATGATGCGCTCGCGCCGGCGCTCAACGACCGGATCCGGGATCGGGACTGCCGAGAGGAGCGCCTTCGTGTACGGATGGAGCGGGTCCTCGTAGAGCGCGTCCCGGTCGGCCAACTCAACCAGCTTGCCGAGATACATGACCGCGATCCGGTCGGAGATGTGACGCACGACCGACAGGTCGTGGGCGATAAACAGATACGTCAGGTTGAACTGCTCCTGCAGGTCTTCGAGCAGGTTGACGATCTGCGCCTGAATCGAGACGTCGAGCGCCGAAACCGGCTCATCGCAGACGATGAAGTCCGGGCTGGCTGCCAACGCGCGAGCGACACCGATGCGTTGGCGCTGGCCACCTGAGAACTCGTGCGGATAGCGGTTGGCGAAGTACGGGTTGAGGCCGACAGTCTCAAGCAGCTCCTGGACGCGCCGGTTGCGCTGGTCACGCGGAACCAGGTTATGGATCTGCATCGGCTCGGAGATGATCGAGCCGACCGTCATACGCGGGTTGAGCGAGGCGTATGGGTCCTGGAAGATCATTTGCAGGTAGCGGCGCATCTTGCGCATCTCACCGCCGTCAACCTTGGTCAGATCACGTCCGTTGAAGATGACTTCACCGGCGGTTGGCTTGTAGAGCTGGAGGATCGCCCGGCCGGTTGTGCTCTTGCCGCAGCCCGACTCGCCGACCATCCCCAGCGTCTCGCCACGGTTGACGTGAAAGCTGATGTCATCGACGGCCTGGACGGCTCCAACCTTGCGCTGGAAGATGATGCCCTGCGTCAGCGGGAAGTGCATGACGAGGTTCTTGACATCCAGCAAAACCTCACCGGTTGCCGCGCCGTTGCTGGTTGGGGTGCGCTGTGTGGTTGTTGACATGTGCTAAACCTTCGGCCCTTCTTTGCTGACTTCCTCCCAGAACCAGCACGCCGAACGGTGGTCCGCGTTCACCTCGAGCAGCGGTGGGTTCTGCTGCTCGCATTTCTCGCGCGCGTAATCGCAGCGCGGGAGGAACGGGCACATGTCCGGCAGGTCAATGAGATCGGGCGGCATGCCGCGAATTGGATCGAGCTTGGTCTTGTCCGCCGCGTCCAGGCGCGGAATAGAATTGAGCAGGCCGACCGTGTACGGGTGGCGCGGGTTCGCGAACAGTTCTTCAGTATCGGCCGTCTCGACGATATGCCCGGCATACATGACCTGAATGCGGTCGGTCATGCCGGCCACGACGCCGAGGTCGTGGGTGATCAGCATCAGCGCTGTGTTGTGCTCGATCTGGAGGCTGCGCATCAGGTCCAGAATCTGCGCTTGAATCGTCACGTCGAGCGCCGTCGTCGGTTCGTCGGCGATCAGCAACGTCGGGTTGCACGAGAGCGCCATCGCGATCATCACGCGCTGGCGCATACCGCCCGAAAACTGGTGCGGGTACTGATCGACGCGTCGATCGGCATTTGGAATCCCGACCATCTGTAACAGCTCGATCGCGCGCTGGCGGGATTGCGACCTGCTCATCCCGAGGTGCAACTCGAGCGTCTCGCCGATCTGGCGGTTAATGTTGAGAACCGGGTTGAGCGAGGTCATCGGATCCTGAAAGATCATCGCGATCTTGTTGCCGCGCACGCTGCGCATTTCCTCGTCGCTCATCGTGAGGACATCGTCGCCCTCGAAGTGGACCGAGCCGTTCACGATGCGACCCGGCGGCGTTGGAATCAGCCGCATGATCGACATGGCCGTGATGCTCTTGCCGGACCCCGACTCACCTACGATTCCGAGCGTCTCTCCTGGCATGATGTGGAACGTCACATCGTCGACCGCACGCACGACTCCGTCTTGTGTGAAGAACTGGGTCTTCAAGTTCTTCACGTCAAGTAGCGGTTCCATCCCTGCTCCTTCGCCTTCGGCGCTGAATACCCCCGCGAAACCTCTCAGGCCCCCACAGCGCCAACTCGTAGCCTTTGAACGCTCATGCGACACCGAACCCCTGCAACGGTATACGCATGTCCGGCCCACGGACCGGCGCTGATTGTTCGTTCAATCTACGTCTGGGCTGCCGAATCTGGACATGAGATGGCGTCGAATCGAGTATAGCACGGTACAAAAAACCCGGTCAAACCTTTAGATTTCGGCTTCCGTGAACGCTCACGACTCAGGTTACCACTCACCGCAGTCCATCAAGACGGCCGAACCGGCACTTTCGTCAGCAGATGCCCGTACTTGGCGTCCTCGCCCCGGACGCAAGCGAAGAACACGTCCTGGATCGTCTTCGTGATCTCGCCGCGCTCGCCGTCCCCGACTGGTCGGCCGTCGATGTTGCCGATCGACGCGACCTGGGCGCCGGTGCCACAGAAAAACGCCTCGTCAGCCACGTAGAGTTCCGAGCGGTCGATCTCGCGCTCATCGACGGGAATGCCCGCGTCTCGCGCGAACGTGAAGACCGAGCGGCGCGTAATGCCTTCGAGAATGTCGCCCGTGATCGGGCTCGTGATCAGCGTCCCATTGCGGACGATGAACAAGTTGGCGCCGCTGCCCTCGGCCACCTTGCCGGACATGTTGAGCATCAGCGCGTCGTCAAAGCCGGCCTCCTCGGCCTGGTCTTTCGCGAGGCTGGAGTTGATATAACCGCCGGTGATCTTGCCGCGGCTCGGGATGATGTTGTCGGCCAGCCGCACCCACGAGGAAACCATGACCCGTAGCGGCTTGTCCATCGAGAAGTAGTCGCCGAACGCGATCATGTAGATCGCGATGTCGTCACGAATGCCGTTCAGGCGCGGCGTCAGATCGAGGCCGGCCTTGTAGATGAATGGTCTGATATAGATGTTCGAACGCGGATTGTTCCGGGCGACAAGGTCCTGAATGACGGTCGCCAGGCTGTCGGCGTCGACGTTCAGCTTCGCGCGCAGGATCCGGCTGCTGTTCATCAGTCGCCGAGTATGGTCGGGCAGCCGGAAGATGTTGATTGATTCCTCGGAGGCATCCAGATAGCCGCGAATCCCACCAAACGCGCCGGTCCCGTACTGCAACGCGTGCGTCGCGATACTGACCTTCGCGTCACCAGAGGGAACAATCTGTCCCTCGAAATATGCGTACGGCTGAAGCGTTGGTTCGGCCACGATCCTCTCCCTCTACTGAGCGGTCTGGGCGCCCGCAACACGCGCTGGTTGCCCGCGTCAGACAACCGACGACTTGCCGCGACGAGCTCCGAAAAACCGTTGCGTCCGCAAGACGCGCGCATTCTAGCACAGCCTATTTTGGCCACGGACCATGCAACCCGTTGACGCGGACGATCACGCGTACGTATAACTGCCCGGCTCGTGGGAAGGATGGCGCGTGGCTGGGCAGGATCTACGATTCTGGGTGGGATTTCATCGAATCTCCGGCGTCGGCTCGGCCCGTATCAGCCGGCTGCTGGAGCGTTTCGAGACGCTTGAGACGGCCTGGTCCGCCAGCGAATCCGCGATCCGTGCGACGGGTCTACCTTCCGATGTCGTCGCCGCGATCGTCGCCGAACGCGGAAACATTGACCCTGAGCGCGAGTTGGAGCGGCTCGAACAACACGGTGTCCAGGCGATCACGCTCGACGACGACGATTACCCGCGGCTGCTGCGTCACATTCCGTTGCCGCCACCCGTCCTCTACGTGCGCGGGATGCTTCTGCCAACCGACGAGCTGGCGATCGGCGTCGTCGGCACGCGCCGGGCGACCAGCTACGGCGCTGACATGACGGCCAGGATCAGCCGTGGGCTGGCCGAATCCGGCGTCACCATCGTAAGCGGACTGGCGCTCGGAATCGACTCGATCGCGCATCGGGTCGCGCTCGAGGCCGGTGGACGAACGTTGGCCGTGTTCGGCTGCGGCCTGGACACGATCTACCCGCCGCGCAACCGCCAGTTGGCCGAGCGGATCGTCGAGCACGGCGCCCTCATCAGCGAGTACGCGCTCGGAACGAAGCCCGACGCGCGCAACTTCCCGGTCCGCAACCGCATCATCAGCGGTCTCGCGCGCGGCGTCGTCGTCATCGAAGCGCCGGCTCGCAGCGGCGCGTTGATCACGACCAGCTTCGCCGCCGACCAGGGGCGCGATGTCTTCGCCGTACCCGGCTCGGCCCTCTCCAGCGCCAGCGCCGGTTGTCACGAGCTTATTCGCAATGGGGCAACGCTTGTGACCGGACCCGAGCAGATCCTCGATCAGCTCGATGTCGCGCGGTCCGAGGTCCAGTCGCAAACGCGTCTGCTGCTGCCTGAGACACAGTCCGAGCGGACGCTGTACGAGATCGTCGGCGCCGAGCCACGCCATGTCAATGAGCTCTCGATTCTCAGCGGCCTGCCGGTCCATGAGGCGAGTGGCACACTTCTCGCCATGGAGTTGAAGGGTCTCGTCAGGCAAAGTGGCGCTCAGCATTATGTCCGCGTCTGACCCCTCCTGTGAATCGATCCCCCTACGCACGTGAAGAACGAACGAGGACACCTGATGGCCCAACCCGGTAGCTTTCACGCGATTGTCCCGGCCGGCGGAAGCGGCACGCGCCTCTGGCCACTCAGCCGCGCCCATCGGCCCAAGTTCCTGATGCCGTTGCCCGGCCCACGCACGATGATCCAGGAGACGGTCGATCGCCTTTTGCCATTGTGTGACGCGCGCAATCTGTTGGTGATGACAGGCAGCTCCCATGCCAGCGATGTGCGCGGCCAGTTGCCCGAGCTGTTGCCAAACCAGGTGATCGTCGAACCGCTACCGCGCGGCAGCGGCCCTGCCATCGGCCTCGGTGTCGCGCTTGCCGCCAGACTCGACCCGGACGCGATCGTAGGCTCGTTTGCCGCCGATCACATCGTCACCCAGCCGGAACGCTTCGAGGCCGCAGTTCGAGCCGCGATCGAAACGGCGCGCGACGGCTACCTGGTCACGATCGGTATTCAGCCGAGCTACCCTGAGACGGGTTACGGATATATTCGTTCTGGAGCGGTGATCGCTGAACACGGAGGCTTGGCGGTCTCGCGAGTCGAGGAATTTAAGGAGAAGCCGGACGTTGTAACTGCTACACGTTACGTCGAGTCGGGCCAGTATCTCTGGAACGCCAGTATGTTTGTCTGGCAGGCACGGACGCTGATGGATGAGATGCGGCGTCACCTGCCTGACCTGGCCGGGGCGCTCGAGACGATCGCCGTGGCCTGGGACACGCCCGACCAGGAACGTGTGATGGCCGAGATCTGGCCATCGCTCCAGGACGTCACGATCGACCACGGCATCCTCGAGAAGTCGGGCCGGGTCGCGGTCGTGCCGGGAGACTTTGGCTGGACCGACCTCGGCGACTGGCACGGCTTTGGCGCCGTTTCCTGCGACGATCCTCGGGCTAACACGGCCATCAACGCCGATCTATTGGCCAGAGACGTGCAGGGCGCGGTCGTGATGGGCAACGGACGACTGGTCGCGCTGCTCGGCCTGCGCGACATCGTCGTCGTCGACACCGATGACGCTCTGCTGATCTGCGACCGATCCCGCGCGCAAGAAGTCCGCGAACTTGTCGAAGAACTCAAACGGAGAGGCTCGACAGGCTTGATATAGTGGAATGTACTGCCTGAAACGCGTACGTACATTGGAACCTGCCAGGAGATCATGACAGCAGAGAAATCGAAACCAACCACCGGCGCCAAACGGACGAGCGCAACCGCAGCGAAGAAAGCCAGTTCGTTGACGACGGCGCGCAAGAAAAGCGCGGGCACGACGAAGGCGAGTTCGAGCCGAGCGACAGCCTCCCGCCGCGTTCCAAAGGGCGGCAAGCTCGTGATCGTTGAGTCGCCGGCCAAGGCGCGCACGATCGAGCGCTACCTCGGGCGTGGCTACAGCGTGCGCGCGTCGATGGGTCACGTCCGCGACCTGCCAAAGAGCACGCTTGGTGTTGATATCGATGACGACTTCACGCCGAAGTACAAAGTTCCGAACGACAAGTCCAAGACCGTTAAGGAGCTCAAGGAACTCGTCAAGGGAGCCAGCGAGGTCATCCTGGCGACCGACCCCGACCGCGAGGGCGAGGCGATTGCCTGGCACCTGATTCAGGCGACGATGCCGGAGGGCGGCAACGTCAGCCGGGTCGTCTTCAACGAGATCACGCCCGACGCCGTCCGCAACGCGATGCTGAGCCCGCGCGCCATCGACATGGACCTGGTTGACGCGCAGCAGGCGCGGCGCGTCCTCGACCGGCTGGTCGGTTATTCGATTTCGCCGCTGTTGTGGAAAAAGGTCAAGCGCGGCCTCTCGGCCGGTCGCGTCCAGTCGGTCGCGCTGCGGTTGGTTGTCGAGCGGGAACGCGAGATCCAGGAATTCGTCCCGCGTGAGTACTGGTCGCTCGACGCCGAACTGGCCCAGCAACGACAACAGTCCAACAAGCTCCAGACGTTCCTGGCCGGTCTGTCGCGCGTTCGGGGCGAGAAAGCCGACCTTCCGAACGCCTGGGTGACGGAAGAAGTCGTCCGCGGCCTCGACGGCGCACAGTATGTCGTCGCCGATGTCCAGACGAAGGAGACGCAGCGCCGTCCCTCCGCGCCGTTCATCACCAGCACGTTGCAGCAGGAAGCGTCGCGCAAGCTCAACTACCCGGTCCGGCGGACGATGCAAATCGCCCAGGAACTGTACGAGGGCGTCGATCTCGGGGCCGAGGGCACCCAGGGTCTGATCACCTACATGCGCACCGACTCGACCAACATCGCCGCATCGGCCCAGGGTCAGGCGCGGGCGGCCATCGCGCGCTTCTTCGGGAACGAGTTCGTCCCCGAGCGTCCACCCGTCTACACGCGCAAGTCGAAGGGCGCCCAGGAGGCGCACGAGGCAATTCGCCCGACAGACCCGAACCGGCACCCGGACGCCCTCAAGAGCGTCCTGAGCGCGCAGCAGTTGCGCGTCTACCGGCTGATCTGGCAGCGCTTCATCGCCAGCCAGATGCGCAACGCCGTCTTCGACAGCACCGGAGTCGACATCGACGCCGGACCAGCCATCGGCGAGAAGCCATACCGCTTCCGCGCCACCGGCTCCGTTATTAAGTTCCAGGGCTTCCTGGCCGTCTACCGCGAGGGGCGCGACGATGACGAGGTTGACGAGATGGACAAGGACGCGCTGCCGCTCCTGACTGCCGACGAAGTGCTTGACCTGATCAAGTTGATTCCCGAGCAGCACTTCACGCAGCCGCCGCCGCGTTACACCGAGGCGACGCTCGTCAAGGCGCTCGAAGAGAACGGCATCGGCCGGCCGAGCACCTATGCGCCGACGATCGCGACGCTGAGCTACCGCAACTACGTCACGGCCGAGCAGCGCCGGCTCGTGCCGACCGAGCTCGGCTTCGTCGTAAGTGACATTCTCGTCGAGCACTTCCCGTCGATCGTCGACATCGGCTTCACCTCCGGGATGGAGGAGGAGCTGGACGAGATCGCATCCGGCGAGCGCAAGTGGGTGCCTGTCATCCGCGAGTTCTATGGGCCGTTCGCGGCATCGATCGGCAAGGCCGAGCAGACGATGGAGCGCGTCAGGGTTCGCGACGAACCGAGCGACGAAATCTGCGACCTGTGCGGCCGTCAGATGGTCGTCAAGCTCGGCAAGTTTGGACGCTTCCTGGCCTGCCCCGGCTTCCCGGAATGCCGCGGCACGAAGCAGCTCCTGACGAAGATCGGCGTTACCTGCCCGAAGTGCCACGAGGGCGAGATCGTCGAGCGCCGAACGACCAAGGGCCGTGTCTTCTATGGCTGTAGCCGCTACAAGAAGGACGACCCCGCCGGTTGCGACTTCTCGGCCTGGTCGAAACCAACAGGCGAGAGCTGCCCGCTTTGCGGCGGCGCGATGCTGCTGTTCGGCAAGGGCGGCAACGAGGCCAAGTGCCAGGACTGCGGCCATCGCGAACCGCTCCGGACAGGCAGTGCCCGGGAATCCGTTCCTGCCTAGCCTACTCCTGTAACTAACGCAACGGGTCCGCGATTCACGCGGACCCGTTGCGTATCGATCCGATCGATGGATCGTCCAAGGCAGGACCGAGCCTTATGCGTCGCGAGCCTTGCGCCGGACAGCCAATACTTCAACCAACGGTGGCTTGTCACGGGCTCTGAGGTAGTCGTCGAACTCGGCAGACGACCGCACACCGGCGTCGAGCACGGCGGTGTAGATGTCGACGCTTCCGACCTCCGTCGGATAGACCGGCGTGGGGTTCCAGAGATCTTTGAGGCAGAGAATCGCCAGGCGGGTCTCAGGTGTCAGTCGGTCCACGATCCGTTCATGGTACTGCCGTTCGTCACGCGGCTCTGGGAAGAGCCAGAAGGGGATGTCTATCTTCCAGACGCGGCCTGTGGTGTGCTCGTAGGAGACCATGAAGAACAGGCGCTCGTTGCACGGGTCACCAGCAAAGGCCCGGGCTCCAGTCTCGTTGGTAAAGCGCACCATCGTCGTGGGTGGATGCGTTAGCTGCGGCTCCATAATTCCGAACGCCCGCGCCGGGTCCAGGCCAGGGCTGGTAACGCCAAAATCGAGATCCGGCCAGGCCATCAATCCAGACAGCGCGCTGCCGTGTTCAGCGACCGGTCCCGCCTGCCCGAGGAGAGTCTGCAATTCCAGTTCCCGCACGATCTGTCGGGCTTCGGCCTGGAGTACGTCCTGGCGGCGTAGGAGCGAGGCCGCTGTTTCGGCGTCGAGTTCAGTTGGTTGTCGTGGCATCCGCCATCTCCGTCCTTCGCATGCCAAAGCGCGGCGCGTGGTGAAGTGTATACATGGAGCCGGTGTCCCGATCGATCTGCGGTAAACGCGCTGACCCACGCAATCCCGATGTTGGCTGGATCGCTTGTGGGAGATTCGTAGTGATGCCGACGCGGTAGATGACGCCTCAACGCGCCGACCCTTCACGCGCCCATCTCCTGTAGACTTACCGGTTGGCGCTGGTCGGCAGCCGATCCACGCTGCCCTGGATTCGACGTTCACGATTGGCTTTGGTTTCGAGCTTGAGATCCGAACTACATCCCGACCCTTACCCTCGTATGCACGCAACAACGATATTAGGTGTCTGTCGCGATGGTCAGGTCGCGCTGGCCGGCGACGGCCAGGTCACGTTTGGCGACATGATCGTCAAACATGGCGCCCGCAAGATCCGCCGGCTCCACGACGGCGAAGTGCTGGCCGGTTTCGCCGGAGCCGTCGCCGACGCGATGACACTGTTCGAAAAATTCGACATCCAGCTCCGTGAGTGGAAGGGCGACCTGCGCCGCGCCTCGGTCGAACTGGCCAAGGAGTGGCGCACCGACCGCTATCTGCGCCGCCTGGAAGCGCAATTGATCGTCGCCGACACCGAGCAGATCCTGGTCCTCTCGGGCGAGGGAGACGTCATCCAACCCGACGACGGCATCGTCGCGATCGGAAGTGGCGCGCCGTACGCAATCTCCGCCGCCCGCGCGCTGGCGCTGCATACGAAGTTGACGCCGCGTGAAATCGTGTCCGAGTCGATGAAGATCGCCGCCGACCTGTGCATCTTTACCAACGATCAGATCGTGATCGAATACGCACCGGTACCGGAGGATGAAGCGCAGGCCATTACCGAGAGCAGCGCGAAACCGGCCAGGCGCAAGCGGCGAAAGGCGGAACCGGCATGACGAGCATGACTCCGACGCAGATCGTCGCCGAGCTTGACCGCTACATCATCGGCCAGGATGACGCCAAGCGGATGGTCTCGGTCGCGCTGCGCAACCGCTGGCGCCGCCAGCAGCTTTCCGACGAGATGCGCAGCGAAGTGCATCCGAGCAACATCCTGATGATTGGCCCGACCGGCGTCGGCAAGACCGAAATCGCCAGGCGGGTCGCGCGGATCGTCAACGCGCCGTTCATCAAGGTCGAGGCGACCAAGTTCACCGAAGTCGGCTACGTCGGCCGCGATGTCGAGTCGATCGTCCGCGACCTGGTCGAGGCCGCTATCAGCCTGCAGCACAACGAGCGGCTCGAAGCGGTCCGCGAGCAGGCGGCCGGCGCGGCGGCCCAGCGACTGGTCGAGTTGCTGGTTATCCAACTCGGCCGGAAGACCGGTGGCAAAAGCAACGGACAGGTTGACGAACGCGTGCTGTCACCGGCTGAGGAGGCGCTGACGCCGGCTGAGAAGCGGCGAATCTCGCGCCGGCGCAAGCAACTGACCGAGATGCTCGACCGCGAGGCGCTCGAAGATGAAACGATTGAGATCGATGTCGAGTCCGACTTCGACGGCTACATGCAGCCGGTTGAGATCGTTTCGGGTGTGTCGCCGGAGGAGTTGCATGACAGCGTCCGCGAATTGATCGACGCGTTCAGTCCGCGCCGTCAACAGCGTCGCGTCTCCGTTCGCGAAGCGCGCCGGATTCTCACCCAACAGGAGGCCACCCGGCTCGTCGATATGGACGCCGTCGTCGAATCGGCGATCAAACGGTGCGAAGAAACTGGTGTTGTCTTTATCGACGAGATAGACAAGACGATCCACAGCGGCAGCGACTACGGTCCGGACGTGTCAGGCGAGGGCGTCCAACGCGACCTGCTGCCGATCGTCGAAGGTTCGGTCGTGATGACCCGCTACGGCCCGGTCCGCACCGATCATGTCCTCTTCATCGCGGCCGGTTCGTTCTCGTCGTCGCGCCCGTCCGACCTGATTCCGGAGCTGCAGGGACGCTTTCCGTTGCGTGTCGAGCTGGATAGCCTCGATGAGGACGACATGTATGCGATCCTGACCGTGCCGGCCAACGCGTTGACCCGTCAGGCAACCGCCCTGCTTGCAAGCGAGGGCGTCGAGCTACGCTTCGAGGAGGACGGCCTGCGCGAGATCGCGGCGATCGCAACCGATGTCAACGCGCGCACTGAAGACATTGGGGCCCGCCGGCTGCTGACGGTCGTCGAGCGCGTCCTGGAGGAAATTTCCTTCGACGCGCCCGAACGTAATGGCGAAACGATCGTCATCGACGCTACGTACGTTGACGAGCGCATCGGCGACATCGCCAGCGACGAGGACCTGAACAACGCAATTCTCTAGGGACGAGTGATCAGCGGACAGGGAACAGGGGATAGTGAACAACGATGAGGGTTCGGCGGCGCCGACGACGCCAGCGGCAGCCGCCAAAACGACGCCACCGGTTGCTGCCGTCTCCCCGTACGCTGACCCCGACGGCCGGTTTCCGAACTTTAGCCTTTCAGTGATCGTGCCGGTCTTTAACGAGGAGCGCACGATTGCCGACATTCTCGCGCGTGTTCGCGCGGTCGAGATCCCGAAGGAAATCATCGTCGTCGATGATTTTTCGAGCGACGGCACCCGCGAGCGACTCGCGATCGAGGAGCAGTACCCGGACACGAACGTCTTCTATCACCCCGAAAATCGCGGCAAAGGCGGGGCCGTGAAAACCGGACTGGAAAACGTTTCCGGCGACATTATCATCATTCAGGATGCCGACCTCGAATACGACCCGCGCGACTACCACGTTCTGCTCCGGCCAATCCTGGAGGGCAAGACGAAGGCGGTCTATGGCTCGCGCTTTCTCGGCGAGCACAAGGCGATGTACTTCTGGCATGCGATGGGCAACAAGTTCCTGACACTGGTCACGAATGTTCTCTTCGACACGACGCTGACCGACATGGAAACCTGCTATAAGGTCTTCACGGCCGACATCGCCCACTCCCTCAATATCCGCCAGATGCGCTGGGGGATCGATCCGGAGATCACCGCCAAGATCCTGCGCAGCGGCAACCGCATTTACGAGGTGCCGATCTCGTACAATGGCCGCGAGTTCTGGGAAGGCAAGAAAATCGCGTGGACGGACGCCTTCGTCGTCCTGCGCACGCTATTGCGCTATCGTTTCTTCAAGTGAGCGAATGGACGCGCTCCCGATGAACGACACCGGCACGCCAACTCGCGCCATCGCGCTGGGCATCGACCTCGGTGGAACCAACCTGCGCTCGGCGGCGGTCAGCGCCAGCGGAGAGATCGTCTACGAGACCAGCCGGCCGACGTTCGCGACCGAGGGCGTCGAGTCCGTCATCGACCGAGTGGCGCTGGCTATCCGTGAAGCAGCAGAACGGGCCGGAGTGGCGAGCGACGTGCCGGTCGGCGTTGCCGCGCCCGGTCCCCTCGACCCACGCGCCGGCATCGTTTACTTCGCGCCGAATCTGCCCGGTTGGCGCGATGTCCAGCTCCGCGACCGCTTGCAGGCGCTGACGAACAGACAAGTGCTGCTCGGCAACGACGCAAACGCCGCCGCGCTTGGCGAGTTCATCTTCGGCGCCGGCAAGGGCAGCCAGAACATGATTTTCGTCGGACTTGGAACAGGAGTCGGTGGCGGCGTCATCTCTGAAGGACGACTGATCGACGGCGTGCGCGGGATGGGCGGCGAACTCGGTCACGTCAGCGTCGATCTTGACGGCCCACGTTGCACCTGCGGCTCGTCCGGTTGTA
>JBBECJ010000353.1:0-2246 GCA_040881885.1 Thermomicrobiales bacterium
GAGCGATAGCCTTCGATGTCGAGAATGACCCGGATCCACTCCTCGCTGCGTTTATTGGCGAGCAGATTGACCATGTACTGGAGCTGGCTCAGATTCTCACCACGCCGGCCGATCAGCATTGCCAGGTCTCGGCCCATGATGTCGACGAAGACGGTCAGCGGGTCTTCACTTGAGAGCGGCATCGCCGACGGGTTATCAACCGCCATCACATCGGCGTGGACGTCCATATGCGTCAGCAGTTCGCGGACAACGTCCTTCGCCAGCGCCTCGACGGCCATCGTCTTCTCATCGGACGCTTGTGATGGCTGGCGAGTCGGGACAGGCTGCGGCGCGCGTGGGACACCGGACACCGAACCGTAGCCAGGGCGGCGCTGTCCGCCACCCTGTCCGCCACCCTGCCACGGACGCGGGCCACGGCTGTCGCGCGGGCGCGCGTCGGCGAGGGTCCGCTGGCCGCGCCCGCCACCGCGCCCCTGCTGGGGGCCAGCCGGAGCGCCTTGCCCGCGCGGCTGGCTGCGGTCGCCACGCGGCGGCGCGGCCGAGCCGCGCATCGCGACCCGGACGAGGACCTCGCCTTCGCCATAGATGTCGTCTTCGGTCTCGGCCAACACCTGGACTTCGACCTGCTCGCGGGTACAGCCGAGCTGTTCGAGCGCGAGCCGGATCGCTTCCTCCGCCGAGCGCGCTTGAATCTCGACACTGCGCATTCGATCCATGAGCGCTGCTCCCTCACGTTGTCGTTGTCGTTGTCGCTGTCATGCCTGACGGTCTCACGCCGGCGGCGTCACATCGCGCGGCCGGCCCGGGCTATTTGCTGCCGCGCGTGCGTCGCTGGTTTCGCGCGCCCGGCCCGGACATCACGCGTGTCTTACTGGTCGTGTCGCTGCCGGCGTCAGTGCTGTCGTCCTCGATCTCGCCTTCCGACGCTCCGCTGACGTTGCGCTGGTTGGCCTGGGCACGCGCTTGTTTGGCGCGCTTGCCGGACTCGCCGGTCGATCTCGACGCGCCTGAAGTTGCCGACTCGCCGCGCGCTTCGGCTGCATCCGCGCGGCGTCGCTCAGCCTCCTTGGCCTGGCGCTGCATGTAGCCCATCAGACCCTTCTGCTGCACCTCGCCAACGATTTCCGTCCGCTCCAGCGGCTGCTTGCGGTGACCCAGCCGGCGATGCTCTGGCATCTCCGCCTTCTCCAGCGCCGGGAACCAGTTCTTCAGCGAACCCCATCCGGTGATCAACCACTGCTGGGCGACCGAGTAGACGCTCTGGGTCGCCCAGTAGAGAACGGCGCCGGATGCGAAGGTCCAACCAAAGACGATGACCATGATCGGCATGAAGTTCATCATCGTGTTCATCATCGCCTGCTGCGGATCGGTGACCTTCGGTGCGTTGGCAGGGCGCATCATCTTCGTCTGCACGAACTGGAAAATGCCGGCCATGATCGGAAGAATCTTGTACGGGTCGGCTTCGTTTAGGTTGCTGAGCCACAGAAAATCACCAGCCGTTCGCGACAGGTCGCGGACGGCGAAGTAGAGGCCGAAGAAAATCGGGATCTGGATCAGCATCGGCAGGCAGCCGGCGGCCGGATTGATCTGATACTCCTGATAGAGGCGCATCGTCTCCTCGGTGAGCCGCGGCCGATCCTTGGCGTATTTCTTTTGCAGCTCCTTGATCTTTGGCTGCAGCTCCTGCATGGCCGCTGTCGACTTGATCGACTTGACGGTCAGCGGCAACAGAATCGTCTTGAGGATAATCGTAAAGACGATGATCGCCAGGCCTCCGCTGCCGGTGAAGTCGGTCAGGCGATGCAGGCACCACTCAATGAAGTCAACATATTTGCCCCACGGGCCGGTAATTAAGTCGAACAAGGACCGTCGTTCCTCTCAGGTTCCGGCGCGGACAGCCTGCCGGGTTCAGTTCCAAGCGCGGGGGATGATGCCTTGCAGTCGTCGCGCTCGCGGGCCACGCCGTTCCTGGTTGCAGCGACGTTGTCACGGGACGGGGTCGTAGCCACCCTTGTTGAACGGATTGCAGCGCAGGATGCGCCAGACGGCCATTGCGCCGCCCCGGATGATACCGTACTTCTCGATTGCCTGGTAGCCATAGTCCGAGCAGGTCGGCAGGAAGCGGCACGACGCCGGCAGCAATGGCGAGATGCCGCGCTGGTAGCCTCGAATCACCCAGAGCGCCGCGCGCCTCATTCCGCGTCCGCCATCCAGATCCCTGCCCGCGCGAGCAATCCGTCGAGCTG
>JBBECJ010000354.1:0-14357 GCA_040881885.1 Thermomicrobiales bacterium
CGGTCAAGTTCGCCCCAAAGGACACCGGGGTCGACACGTGCCGTTCGTCCGACCGGATCGATGTGGATGCTCTTCATCAGCGACAGGTCAAGCATCAGTCCGTCGTTGCAGACCGCTTTGCCGGAGACGTTATGGCCACCGCCCTTGATCGAAAGTGTCAGGCCGTGGTCGCGGGTGAAATTCACAGCGGCCATCACATCCGCCGCGCCCCGGCAGCGCGCGATGAGGGCCGGGCGATTGTCGATCATCGCGTTCCAGACCGTACGGGCGGCGTCATAAGCATCGTCGACGGGTGTGAGCAGTTCTCCGCGCAGGCTGCTGCGGAAGTCTGCGATCACCGCCTCGTGGATCGTCCTCCCGGCTTCCTTCGTCACCATCGTGTCACTCCTTCCGTTGCCCTGCCCGCGTCAATCGCGCTGGCGGGACTCGTTGGTTCGGTCGATGGAGCCACAATAGATGGGAGGCGTTAGTTGACCGTTACCTGCCAGCGTGGTTGAGCTAACACTCCCGACGGCTGGACCTTCCCGGCATCCGAACGCGTCGGGTGCTCTGGTCGGCGTCCGTGCGGAACGATCGGAGCGTTGAAACAACCGCGGGCTCATGCTGCGTTCATATGGTCGGAATTGCCTCGCCGGTGGGCAGGTTCGTCACCGCTTCAGAAAGGGCGTCCGTGAGATCCCGACGTATCTTGGCCAGCGACCACTGACCGCGCCGGCTCCAAGCGTCATCGACCGCCTCGGATCCGATCGTCTGTCGCAGCGCATCCAGCAGGCGGTCGGCACGGACCTGGTCGATCGGTGAGGGGCGGACGCCGGCCTCCTCCCGGATTGAGGCCGCGGCGGCTGCCAGCCGAACCGCGAGGGCCGGCTGGCCATAGACGAGCGTCAGCCGCGCTAGGCCGTCGACGACCACGTAGACATCTCCACGAAAGTCCAACGTGTCCGAGATGGCGAGGCTGGCCATCAGCGCGTTCCAGGCGGCGAGATACTCGGCCTGTTCGAGCCGGACCAGTCCGAGTTGCGCGTTCGCCCACGCCACGCCCTGCAGATCATCAAGATCGTCCCAGATGGCGATGCATTGTTCGAGCCGCCGACCAGCCGTTTCCAGTTCCCCTGCCTGGACATCGGTCAGTGCCAGGAAGCCGAGCGAGTCGGCGATGCCCTGGTCGTTTCGCAGTTCGTGGTTGGTCGTCAAGCTGCGTTGCAGGAGCGTGCGCGCGTCATCAATCTGTCCGCGATGGAGGGCGATGAATCCGAGGTTGACGAGCGCATCAGCGGCACGCTTGCGGTCATGGATCTGGTGACTGATCGCGAGACTGGCACGGGTCGCGTCGTACGCGCGCTGATACTCGCAGGCCTCGCGTGCCATGAAGCTGGCGGCGGTCAACGCGTCGGAGCGCAGGATGGGATAGGCCGCGCTCTCCGGCAGGTTCGCGGTCGCGATTGCTTGCTCGTACCCTTCGCTGATCCGGCCGCGGACGAACCAGTGTAGCCGCAATGGTCGAACCAACCGCAAAGCCTGCTCGACGTGTTGGTGCTCACGAAGCCACGCCAGCGCCACGTCGATGTTGTCGTCGTCGCGGGCGAGGCGTTCGAGCCAGCCGGCCTGCTCGGTGGATTCAAGGTGCGGATCGGCCTGCTCAACCAGCCGGACGACCCAGGCAGCGTGCCGGTGGCGGATCTGCGTTTCCTCGCCACGCGCGGCCAGCCGCTCCAGCCCAAACTCACGGATCGTTTCGAGCATCCCGAAGCGGATCTCGTCGTCCGGCTGTGGTCGCTGGGTGATGAGGTTCTTGCTGGCGAGCGAATCTAGCCCATCGAGCACATCGGTCGGGTGTGTGGGATCGGTCACGATCGCTTCGGCCGCTTCCAGCGTCCAGCCGCCGACAAAGACGCTCAGGCGAGCAAAGAAGATCTGCTCGGCGGGATCGAGCAGGTCGTAGCTCCACTGGATCGTGGCGCGGATCGTCTGCTGCCGTTCCGGCAGATCGGATGCGCCGGAGGCCAGCAACGTCAGCGGCTGTTCCAGCCGGTCGAGGATGGCTCGCGGCGAGAGAACCCGGCTGCGCGCGGCGGCCAGCTCGATCGCCAGCGGCAGGCCGTCCAGTTGGCGGCAGATGGCGGTCACGATAGCGGCATTCCCGGCCGACAGCACGAAGTCGGGCCGGACGTCACGGGCGCGGCTGACGAACAGCGCGACCGCCGGAGACTCGGTCTCCGCGGCCACGAGCGGAGGGACCGGGTACTCCCGCTCGCCGCGCAATCGCAGCCGAACGCGACTGGTGACGAGCGCCTTCTGCGACGGCGCCTGCTCCAGCAGCAGCGCGATCTCGCGTCCGGCCGTGGCAACCTGTTCGATGTTGTCGAGGACCAGCAATAGCCGCTTGTCACGTAGCGCGATAGCCAGCGTTGCCGCCAGCGGTCGACTACCGTCCTCGCGGATTCCTAAGGCCTCGGCGATGGCGGGGATGACCCGCTCGGGATCGCGGACCGGCGCGAGATCGACGAAGGCGACGCCGTTCGGGAAGGTGTCTGCGACGCTACGGGCGACCTCGATTGCCAGCCGCGTCTTGCCGATGCCGCCCGGTCCAGTCAGCGTCAAGAGTCGCTCAGTCGCCAGCAGTTGCCGCAGTTCGGCCAGTTCCTGCTCGCGCCCGACCAACTGGCTGATCGGGATAGGCAGGCTGGTTGGGCTAGCCTGCGCCGGCCGGAGCGTTGCCATGCCGGCCCCGGGAAAGCGGCCCTCGCGGATCGCCTCGGCCAACTCACAGGTGTCCGGCTCGGGCGAGGCGTCAAGCTCCCGCTCAAGGACGGCAACGAGTTGGTCGAACTGTGTCAGCGCGTGGCGCCGCTGGCCGGAGCCGGCATACAGGCGCATCAATGCCGCGTGGGCGGCTTCATTGGTCGGATCGACGGCGACCAGCCTCTGCCAGGCGTCGATTGCCTCGGCCGGCTCGCCGCGCTCGTCGTAGAGCGCCGCCAACCGGGCCAGCAGCGCGAGGTACCCGGCGCGCAGTGTCGTCCGGCGCTGCTCGGCCCAACCCTCATAGAGGTCATTCGGCAGCAGATCTCCGGAATAGAGGGCAAGCGCCTCCTGGGCGGAGGCCGGCGTCAGTGCCTGCCAGGCGTCGACGACGGCCTGCTCGAAGGCACGCGCATCGACCCAGACCAGCCCGGCCGGCGCGAGGACGACGATATCGCCGTCCCGTTCGAGCGCCAGCCCCCGCGGCATCCCGGCCGATTCGAGGCTGCGCCGGGCGTGGTGCAACGCCTGGCGCAGGTTGTTGAGCTGAGCGGCATAGTCAAGCTCAGGCCAGAGCAGTTCCATCAGTTGCTCGCGATGCAGCCGGTGAGTGGGTTCGAGCGCGAGCAGCTTGACGATGCTCGCGGCCCGCCGTTGCCGCCAGGCTGCCTCCGAGACCGCCCGGCCACCTATCGAAACCCCGAATCCGCCCAGCAGTTGGATTCGCAGGTGGCCCGTCTCCTCATTGGGATCACGGACATGCCCTGCTGTCGTGTCGTCTGCCGGTGATTCAGTCGATGTCGTCGTGATTACGTCGAGCAGGGCATCCAGGGCCGGTGTCGGGTCCGGCATCGTCGCGTCAATGAAGTTGATCGAGATGTAGCGGTGTGGGATGTCGCAGGGGCGCACCTGGAGCAGGATCAAGCGCCGCCGGTTGGCGATTGCCCAGTCCCATTCGTTCTTGACGTTGCGGCTCTCGACCGAACCAGGCGAGAGGATACCAACAACGACATCCGACCCGGATAGCCCCTTGTCGATCTCGTCCGGCCAGTAGGCCCCAACCGGGATGTCGTACCGGTCCATCCAGACCGGCGCGCCGGCCCGGACGAGCGCCTCACGAACGTGCCGCGCGAAGCGTTCGTCGATTCGCTGGTAGGAGATGAAGATGCGCGACGCCTCGGCTATCATCGGCCATCCATCGCAGCCATGCCGCTGGTCGAGTCGGATTGTTCGCGGACAGGCGACTCTCGCGTCCTCCCCGGCACTCTCGTCTGTCTGTATCGCAAGAGGATACCAGTCGCGGTTCCGGTTGGCAGAGGTAGCTTGCTATCGGCTGCATATCGTGTTCCTGATCGCCGAGGAACGATCGACCTGCAAAAACCGAGTCGTGCATAAACGCTCATGCGCGATGACTGGCCGCGACGGTCACGCCGTCCGGATGCTGGCCGCCTGTTCCAGACGCAGCTCCTCGATCGCCATCTCGCGCATCCTGTATTTCTGAACCTTGCCGGTGACCGTCATCGGGAACGAGTCGCAGAAGCGCCAGTACTTCGGCGCCTTGAAATAGGCAATCTTGCCGTCGCAGTATTCCCTTAGCTCTTCGACCGTCGCGCCCTGGCCGGGACGCAGGATGACCCAGGCCATCACCTGCTCGCCGTACTGCTCGTCGGGAACGCCGATCACCTGGACATCGCGGATCTTGGGGTGGCCGTAGAGGAACTCCTCGATCTCACGCGGGTAGATGTTCTCGCCGCCGCGGATGATCATGTCCTTGGCGCGGCCAACGATGTTGACGTAACCCTCGTCGTCCATGACGGCCAGGTCGCCGGTGTGCATCCAGCGCCCGTCATTGATCGCCCCAGCGGTCGCGGCGGCGTCGTTCCAGTAGCCGAGCATCACGATGTACCCGCGCGAGAGCAACTCGCCAGTCGTCCCGCGCCGGACGACCGCGCCGGTTTCCGGGTCGATGATTTTGCATTCGACGTGCGGATGAATCCGGCCGACCGTGCTTACGCGCTTCTCAAGCGGATCGTAAGTCGTCGACTGGAACGACACCGGCGATGTCTCGGTCATCCCGTAACAGATCGTAACTTCCTCCATGTGCATCCGGCTGTTGACCTGGCGCATGACCTCGATCGGGCAGGGCGAGCCGGCCATGATGCCGGTCCGCAGCGTCGAGAGGTCGAAGCGCTCGAACTCAGGCAGCCCCAGTTCTGCGATGAACATCGTTGGGACGCCGTGCAGCGCCGTGCAGCTTTCAGCTTCGACAGCCGCCAGCGTCTCGAGCGGGTCGAAGACCGGCGCCGGAATGACGATCGTCGCGCCGTGCGTGACGGCTGCCAGGTTGCCCAGCACCATCCCGAAGCAGTGATAGAACGGCACCGGCACAGCCAGCCGGTCCTTGTGCGTAAAGCGCATCCTCTCGGCGATGAAGTAGGCGTTGTTGAGGATCGAGTGGTGCGAGAGGGTCGCGCCCTTTGGGAAGCCGGTCGTCCCGGACGTGTACTGGATGTTGATCGGGTCGTCGAACTGCTGCTCGGCCTGGATCGCGGAAAGCTCGTCGGCCTCGATTGCTTCGCCGCGCGCCAGGACACTGTTCCAATGGAAGGCGCCGGCCACCTCCTGCTCGCCAAACGCGATCGCACAGCGCAGCTCAGGCAGCCTGGCCGACTTGAGCTTGCCCGGCTCGCTGGCCGCCAGCTCCGGGCAGACCTCGACCAACAGGTCGGCGTAGCGGCTGGTCTTGAACGGCGGACCGATGATGAGCGTCGAACAGCCTGACTGTCGCAACGAATACTCCAGCTCATGCGTGCGGTAGGCCGGGTTGATATTGACCAGGATCGCGCCGATCTTTGGCGTCGCGAACTGCGCCACGATCCACTCGGCGTGGTTCGGCGACCAGATCCCGACCCGGTCGCCCTTCTTCACGCCCAGCGCGACCAGCCCACGCGCGAAGCAGTCGACTTCCGCCCGTAACTCGCGGTAGGTCCAGCGAATGTTCTGATGCCGCGAAACCAGCGCCTCATGCTCCGGAAGCTGCTCGACGACACGGTCGAACATATCTCCGATCGTCGCGCCGATCAGCGGCAGATCGCTGGCGCCGTGGACGTACGACGCCGACTCGTCATACAGGTTGATACCGAGAGTCGGGGATGCCGGGGCTATCGTCGCCATCGGTCAGTCCTTTCACACGGGAATCGGGAACCGGAAAACGGGTCGCGAATATTCAGTTCTGCTGCCATCGTGCCGACCATATCATCGCGCATATTTCTGGGGGCGCAAGCGTGCGAAGATTGCTTGCCTGCTGCGGATTGTGGGACTATCCTGACGTGACGACGCCATGAAACATTGAGGACGCATCCATGCAGGATATTCGCGCCGGACGCTTGCGCGCCGCTCCTTCCGCTCGGAGTCGACGTTGAGCGCGCAATCTCCACAGGTCTTCATTTCCTATCAGCGCGCCGATGAAGCCTTCGCGCGGCAGGTGCGCGAGCATCTAGCTGCGCATGGCGTCCGAACCTGGATGGACCAGTACGACATTTCGGTCGGTGCGTATTGGCCGGACGAGATTGACGCGGGGCTGGGCGGCTCCGACGTCGTTGTCGGCGTCCTGAGTCCTGACGCGATCGACTCGCGCAATGTCAAGAATGAGTGGGACTGGGCGCTGCAGAACGAGAAGCGGCTGCTGCTGTTACAGGTTGCGCCCTGCCTGATTCCGCACCGCTATATCTCGATCAACTTCATCGACGCGACCGGTCCGGACCTGGCTCCGGCACTGGCTTCGCTGTCACGCGCGCTCGGCGGCGACGCGGTTAGCGCGCAGGTGGATAGCCCGGCCGCGACTCAGGCTGTTGTTCAGCCAGTTCCGATTCGCCACTCCCCCCACCTCCCGCGTCCCGCGTCCCGCGTCCCGCCGTTCATCGCCGGGCGCGAGCGCGAGCAGGCAATCCTGGGTAGCCAGCTCGACAAGTTGCTGGCGGGCAGAGGCTCGCTGGTGCTGGTCGGTGGTGAGGCGGGCATCGGCAAGACGACGCTGACGAGTTGGCTGGCCGCCAAGGCCGAAGCGCGTGGAGCCGTCGTTCTGGCCGGCGGCTGCTACGACCTGACGACGACACCGCCCTACGGCCCGTGGGGCGAGATCGTTCGTGGCTGGCCGGAGGAGCGCGGATTGCCACCCGTTCCGGAGGCATTGCGCGGTGGCGAGGCGATGGCGCGCTTGCAGAGCCAGATCGCGTTGTTCGAGTTGGCGACGGACCTGCTAGCAACAGCCGGCACGATTCGGCCAATCGTCCTCTTGCTGGAAGACCTGCACTGGGCCGATCAGCCTTCGCTCGACCTGCTGCGCTACCTCGCGCGGCTGGTGACCGGGTTCCGGATTATGCTGGTGGCGACGTATCGCGACGACGAGGTCACCCGCCGGCATCCCCTGTTCGCGCTCATCCCGGCGCTGGCGCGTGAGGCGGGCGCGGAGCGCGTCAGCCTGCAACGGCTCGGGCCGGAGGCCGTTCAGGAGTTGATCGCGGGTCGCTACACGCTCGCGGACGACGAGCGTGAGCGACTTTCGGGCTATGTCCAGCGGGTGACGGAGGGCAATCCGTTCTTTGCCGGTGAGGTCTTACGCGCCCTCGAAGAGTCGCGGACGATCGAGCAGGCCGACGCGGGCTGGCGGCTGGGCGACCTTGACCGCGTCCAGGTGCCGGACCTCGTCCGGCAGGTAATCGAGGGGCGACTGGCGCACCTCGGCGAGGATGTCCACCGGCAGTTGCAAGTCGCGGCGGTGATTGGCCACGAGGTGGCGGTTGACCTCTGGATCGCGGTCAGCGGCGAGGACGAGGGCTTGCTCTCCGAGGTATTGGACCGCGCGACCGAGGCGAGGATCGTGGAGGAACTGCCCGGGCGCGCGAGCTTCCGCTTCTCCCACGCGCTCGTCCGTGAAACCCTCTACGACGGTCTCGTCTCGTTGCGGCTGCGCTCCTGGCATCGCACGGTCGCCGACGCGCTCATCGCAACCGCTCGGCCCGATCCCGACGCCGTCGCGCACCATTTGCAGCAGGCCGGCGACCAGCGCGCCTTCGACTGGCTCGTCCAGGCCGGCGACCGTGCCCGTCTGTCCTACGCATGGATAGAAGCCATGGACCGTTACGACCGGGCTGTCGCAATGATCGCCGACGATCCGGAGCGAGTCCTGGCGCGCGGTTGGCTCCTCTATCGGATGGCCGTCTTGCTGCGGGCCGACAACCTACAACGGGGCCTCGATTACCTTGGGCTGGCACGGCAAGCCGCTCAGCTAACTGGCGACCGCGTGCTTCACGTCTATGTGACATTCCTTGAGGGACTGCTCAACTGCTTCGCCGGCAATCTGGAACGTGGCGTCGCCAACCTCAAAGCGGCCGACGCGGCCATGGACAACCTGACGACCGACGACTTCGCACGTTCCGGCCCGTACGTCTCGACGCTGTTTCTTGTCGGGCCGGACGATGACGTGAGCCAATATCTGCGGGTGAACCCCATTCGCGGCACGCTGACGACATGGCTGGCTTGCGCCGGGCGATATCGTGACGCACTCACGGTTGGTGAGCCGTATCTCGCATCGATGCCCGCCGAACCGCTCACGGTGGCGACCTTGCACGCTCGATCGGAAGCCTGTGTTGGTCTGGGGCACGCCTACGCATTGCTCGGTCAGCCTGAACAGGCGAACGCGTGCTTCGAGCGGGCGCTCGACGGCTATGGACGCTTCGGACATTTCTGGATGATTCGCGCGACGAATCAGTTCCTCGTCGCGGACGTGCTCATGCCGTACGCCAGCGATGATGACGAGGCTTGGACGCGCGTCCTGCGCGATCTGGCGGAGATGTCGCCCAGGCTGCGTGGCATCGGCAACGACCTAGACGAGTACCACTTGTTCACCGGCCTGATCGGGAGCTTTCGAGCTGGAGACTGGCGGAGCGCCAACGAGTTCGATCACCAAACCTTGATTATGACGTTCGCGCGACACCCAACAATGGGGGGCGTTTACCTGACCCTCGCCGGGGAGATCGCGCGTCAGCAGGGGAACCGCAAGCTCGCCTGGGCGAGCATCGCGCCCTTCGAGCCCGTTGACGCTCGGCAGACCGTCGTGCATGGCGACCGATGGCTGAACGTTCCTGCCTTCCGGCTGGCCACCGATCTGTGCCTGGACGAGAGCGATCTGTCGGGCGCGCGCTACTGGATCGAGGCCTATGACCGCTGGCTCGAGCGCAGAGGCGCCGTCCTCGGCCGCGCCGAAGGGGCGCTACTGCACGCGCGCTACCAGCTCGTCGCCGGCGACCGCACGAACGCCGAAGCGCACGCGCGTCGGTCACTGCAGCATTCCGGATCCCCGCGCCAGCCGCTTGCACTGCTGGCCGCCCACCGCTTCCTCGGCGAGCTCGCTACTGCCGCCAGTCGCGTCGACGAGGCTGAAGAGCAGCTTCGCCACGCTCTTGACCTCGCTGACGCCTGCGCTGCCCCGTTCGAGCGGGCACTGACGCTCGTTGCCCAGGCCGAGTTGGCGCTTGAAACTGGCGTCGATGCCCGTGAAACGCTCTCCGAAGCGCGCGCGATCTGCGAGCGGCTGGAGGCGGTGCCAACATTGGAGCGAATCGCGGCACTGGAATCGTAGACGCTGGCCGAGTTGATTTCCGTCAACTCGCCGCGCGTTGCGTGTCGGTCGAGGTGTCGTTCGCGGAAACGTCCATTTCGCTCGCCCGGCCTCCTGTCCGCCAACGCGCATGCGGGATTTCGAGGAGCGCCCAGTCGAGGATTCTGAACGCGAAGCCGATGACGCCACCGGCGATGAAGGCCAGGACGCAGCCGAGCGCGACGACCAGGATCGCCCCGCCGAACAGGCCGGTCATCGCCGCGACATGCTGCCAGCGGATGAGATAGCGCAATTGGGGAACGTCTTGCAGGGTCGTCACCCGGAGTCCTCCCATCGAGGTCAGTTGACCGGTGGTTCGGCGGCCACGCGCTCACCTGCAACATGCGCTGGCAGCGGGGTCAACCGCTTCCGGCCGGCGCCGGCTAGCGCGGGGAGCGGCTGGGCGCGTCGATCGGCTCGTTGCTGAGGCGCTCGATCGTCGTCGCCAGCCGGCGGGCGCGCGTTTCCGGCCGCTTGGCCCCGATGATCCACTGGATGTACTCGCGGCGGTGACCGGCGCTCAGTCGCTCGAAGCGTTCGCGGGCATGCTCGTTGTCACCAAGCAGCGCCAGCAGGTCGTCCGGCGCGACAGCGTCCTTGCGCAGACCGCGCGCATACTCGTAGCGGACGGTCACCGATTGCGCCCACCAGCCCGAGAGTCCATGATCCTGCTCCAGATAGCGGGCAATCGCCGGGTGGCCCTTCGAGGGAGCGTCCCAGGCGTCGAGGATCGCGTGCCACTCGTCGGGTGACTTTCCGGTCTTCTCGATCACGGTCTCGTCGCCGATCGCCAACGGTCCGGCGCGCTTACGTGTCATTCCTGTCCTCCGCGATGCGTGATGCGTGCCGGGTTCCACCGCCTGACATCCGTCACAAGTGATGCTACCGTACGCATCACGCATCACGCATCACGCATCACGCATCACGCATCGCGCATCGCGGAGGCCATCCATGCGAATCAACCGGGCGATCGATCTGCTGGAGCGCGGCGAGGCACTCTACTACACCAATCCAGGGGAGTTGACCGAGGAGAACGGCCGGCGGCAGGCTGCCACCTGGGCCGACATCCTGCTCGTCGATTTCGAGCATGCCGCGTTCGATGTCGTTGGGCTGACGGCCTTCATGCGTGGGCTGGCCGACGGCGGCCCAACCGCCGACGGCTACCGGACGCCGACCGTCATCGCGACGCTGCCATCCAACTGCCGGACTGTTGAAGAGGTGCGCGCCAACGCCTGGCAGGTGCGTCAGGTGCTGACAGCCGGCGTCCACGGCGTCCTGCACACGCACGCCCGCAACGCCGACGCGGTCGCCGCCTTCGTCGCGGAGACGCGGTACGAGAGGACAGCAACTGGAGCGCCTGTTGGCAATCCCTCGTTCCCTCCGCAACGCGGCGCCGGAGGGCAGGCGCGGCCGGCCGCAATCTGGGGCGTCTCGCCAGTTGAGTACATGCGGTTGGCCGATCCATGGCCGTTGAACCCGGCTGGGGAGTTGCTGCTGGGCGTCAAGATCGAGGATCGCGAGTGCCTTGCCAACGCGCACGCGGTCGCTGCGGTTCCGGGTCTCGCCTTCGCCGAGTGGGGCCCGGGCGACATGGGACTCTCGTTCGGTTACCTCGACGCCCACGACCCGCCCTACCCGCCGGAATTGGAACATGCGCGCCAGACAGTCAAAGCCGCCTGCGACGACGCCGGGATTGCCTTCCTCTCCTCCTGGCACGACAAGAACCAGACCATCGAGCAGAACGTCCGCTTCCTGCTCGACTGGGGTGTCAAGATCGTTTCACCCGGACCGGAAGGCGAGGAGTGGGCGCGGGTGGGACGGGGGTTCGGGAATAGGTGCCAGGGAACAGCTGACAAGTGTTAGCGGCATTTGCCACGATCGAATCAAGCCGCTGTCACCTGTCACCTATCGTGCGGCGCGCAGCGCCTTCGCCCACCAGACGAGCTGTGTGAGCATCGTGTCGACGCGGCCGGCCATCGCGGTGTCCTTTGGCTGACCCTGCTCATCGAAGTTGAGGCGCGCCATCACGAGATGGATGCCCTCGCGGATCGGCGCCATCTGCAACTCGATCGCGATCAGCCGGAGATGCTCTGCCGAGCGGCTGCCGCCCGCGCCACCGCCGTACGAAACGACCGCCAGCGGCTTGATATTCCATTCCTTGTTCAGGTGATCAATCGCGTTCTTGAGGACAGCCGGTATGCTGTGGTTGTACTCGGGAGTAATGATGACGAAGCCGTCCGCGCCGTCAACCGTCTCGCGCCAGCGCCCAATGTCGTAGTCTTCGATCTTCGTTCCCGGCGCGCTCAGGAACGGCAGGTTGATGTCGCGCAGGTCAACCGCGATGTTCTGAAAGTCCTCGCGCGCGTCCGCGATCCCGTTGAACCAGGCCGCGACCGTCTCGCCGAAGCGCCCCTCGCGGGTGCTGCCGAGGATCGTCGCAATCTTGAGTGGGCCGTTCGTCATCCATCACTCCCTGTATCCAGCCACACGACACACGCCCTGGCCAGGCCGCGCCCGCCCGGAGACTTCAGCGTTGCTGATCCATCCATCTCTCGTAGGTTGACAACAGCGAGCTCGTAGGACCCATTCCCGCTCATCAATCGATAGGGACGATGGCGCCGCGCTTCCGGCATTTGCATTGACGTTCGTGCGCACGTCCGGCGCGGACTGGCAAGCGCGGACCTTTGCGATTGATCCAAACCGAATTCACGACGCGTATTGACATTGCGACGCGATCACGTAGAGTGCCGTCGTCTCGACCGGTGCCGGTTGGCCGGCGTTGGCCGCCGGTTGTATAAGGGAAGGGAGTCGCGGGATGCACTACCGTCGTCTGGTCCTGGCGGTCGTCATGGTCCTCGCGTTGCTGCTGCCAGCAACGGCGACGGCCGAGGCGCCGTCCGGGAATGTTTACACGCTCCTGGCGCAATTGCGCGGGGACACCGAAGTACCGCTCGGTGATTTGGATGGCTTCGGCTTCGCCCGAATCGCTATCGATCTCGACGCCGGCCAGATCTGCTTCCGGCTCAGCGTCGCTCGCACCGACACGCCGACAGCGTCGCATATCCACATCGGCGACGCGGGAGTTGCCGGTCCTGTCGTCGTGCCGCTCGTGGCGCCGGTTGATGGTCTTAGCAAGGGTTGCGTTGATGTCGACGCCGAGATTTCGGCGGCGATCCTGGCCAACCCGGGCGGCTACTACGTGAATGTCCACACGGCTGAGTTCCCGCCGGGCGCTGTCCGCGGGCAGCTTGCGCTGCTTGGCGCTCAGGCCGAGGTCGTCGTCCCGCCGGATGGTGGACCGACGGTCGAGACGGTCGCCGAGGGCTTGAACAGCCCGCGCGGGATCGCCGTTGACGCAGACGGCATGGTCTACGTCGCCCAGGCCGGTGTCGGCGGTGACGAGTGCGTCATGATCGGCGAGGGCGAGGAGGCGCGCGAAGCGTGCTTCGGCGGCAGCTCCTCGGCCAGCATGATCGTGGATGGCGCGGTTGAAGATGTCATCGGCGGCCTGCCATCGTTCCTGTTCTCCGAAGGCGAGTACATCGGCGCTCAGGACATCGTCCTCGGCGATGACGGCACAGTCTACGCGGTCGTCGGACTCGGGATGGACCCGGCCCTGCGTGAGCAGGCCGGCGAACCGGCGGCCGGGCTCGGCACGATCGTCATGGGCGATGGAGCCGGCGGCTGGGAGACCGTCGTTGACGTGGCCGCCTATGAAGCGGCCAGCAACCCGGACGGCGGCCTGATCGACTCGAACCCGTTCTCGGCCGTCATGACCGATGACGGCTGGGCCTACACCGACGCTGGCGCGAACGCCCTCAACTGGATCGACGCCGACGGCGTGATTTCGACGCTGGCCGCCTTCCCCGACACGATGGTCGACGCGCCGGAATTCCTGGGACTGCCGCCGGGAACCCAGATCCCGATGCAGGCCGTCCCAACCGGTCTGGTCCAGGGCCCGGATGGCGCGTTCTATCTTGGCCAGCTGACCGGCTTCCCATTCGTGCCGGACGCCGCCAAGGTCTGGCGCGTGATGCCGGGTGAGGATCCAACCGTCTACGCCGAGGGCTTCACCAACATCATCGACCTGGCCTTCGACGCCGACGGCAACCTGTATGTTCTCGAAATCACGGCCGGCGGCCTTCTCAACGTCAACCCGGAGGACCCGGCGACACTGGCCGGCGGGCTCTATTCAGTTGGCACGGACGGCACAGTCGAGGAAGTCCTCTCAGACGGACTCATTGCGCCGAGCGGGATGTCCTTCGGACCCGACGGCACGCTCTACATCTCGAACTACGGCCTGATGCCCGGCTTGGGCGAGGTCCTCAGCGTCACCTGGGACTAGCCCGGACCCGCTGAATACCCAAGCTCCAACGCGCTCCCGTCATTCTGGCGGGGGCGCGTTGGTTCGTCCAACTGAACTGACAAATCACTTCGATCTCGTCGCGGGGACGCTGCCCCGGCTCCGCGCGCGTCAGGCCGGGTCGGCGACCTCGAAGATGACCTCAATCTCGACCGAGACGTTGCCCGGCAATCCGGCCATCCCGACGGCCGAGCGCGCGTGGCGCCCGGCCTCGCCGAGCACCTCGACCAGCAGGTCAGAGAAGCCGTTGATGACCGCCGGCTGGTCGCCGAAGCCGGGCGCGCTGTTGACCATCCCAAGCACCTTGACGACTCGCTTGACGCGCGCCAGGTCTCCCAGGGCCGTCTTCGCGACCGCGAGCTGGCCGGCGGCGATCGCTCGCGCCGCCTGGTATGCCTCCTCGGTTGTCACGTCGGAACCGACCTGGCCGGTCTTGTGCGACGCGTCGGGCGTCCTGCCCGAGGTGTAGAGCAGATTACCGACCTGAACCCACGGAATCAACGGCCGATCGCCGACCTCGATTGTCGGCAGCTCAAAACCGAGTTCGCTAAGTCGCTCTTCGCGTGTCATGTCACCCTCTCCCACTTCACGATC
>JBBECJ010000355.1:0-2241 GCA_040881885.1 Thermomicrobiales bacterium
CACTCCGTCCAGCGCGTCGAGCATCGCGCTGGCGCAGACGATGCCGTCGAACAGCGGCTCCACCTGCTCGACATGCGCGCGGGTGGAAATGCCGAAGCCGATGACGAGCGGCAGGTCGGTTTTCCCCCGCACCCGTGCGACGTATTCGGCAAGGTTAGCGGCGAGGCTGCTGCGCGCTCCGGTGACGCCGGTGAGTGAGATGAGGTAGATGAACCCGTTGGCGCGTTGGACGACGGCATCGACGCGCTCCGGCGTGCTCGTCGGAGCGATGAGATAGATGAGGTTGAGGCCGTTGGCCAGGCAGGCATCGAGCAGCGGGTCACTTTCCTCGGGCGGCAGGTCAGGGATAATCAGCCCGTCGATGCCGGCGGCGGCACAGGCGGCGGCGAACTCCTGGAGGCCGTAGCTGAAAACCGGGTTGTAGTATCCCATGAACAGTAACGGCGCTTCAACGCCGCCGTCGCGAAGCCGCCGCGCCACCTCCAGCCCGTAGGCGGGTGTGACGCCGTTCTCGAGCGCCTGCTGGTTCGCGCGCTGGATCGTTGGCCCGTCGGCGATCGGGTCCGAAAAGGGCAGGCCGATCTCGAGGATGTCCCCACCACCGGCGATGATGGCCGGCACGAGCCGCTCGGTGTCGCCCAGCTCAGGCCAGCCAAGCGTCACGTACGGCATCAGCGCCGCGCGGTTCTCGGCTTTGGCGCGGGCGAACGCGGCGGCGATGCGGGACGCGGGGGTTGGTTGAATCTCGTCTCCCACGATTCGCGTCCCACGTCCCACGTCCCGCGTCCCCACTTCTAGCTTGCTCACAGGCTCACTCCAAGCGCGTCCGCAACGGTGTGCATATCTTTGTCGCCGCGTCCTGAGAGGTTGATGATGATGGCGTCGTGCCTTGAGTACGACTTCGCGACCGATTCGGCCAGGTAGATCGCGTGCGAGGATTCAAGCGCCGGGATAATGCCCTCTGTCACACACAACAGCTTGAGCGCTTCGAGCGCCTGGGTGTCGGTCACGCCATCGGTCCGTAGCCGGTCAATGCTCTTCAGGTAGGACAGCTCAGGGCCGACGCCGGGGTAGTCGAGGCCGGCTGAGATCGAGTGCGCTTCGAGGATCTGGCCGTGCTCGTCCTGCAACACGTACGACTTCGAGCCGTGCAGGACACCGACCCTCCCGGCCGTCAGGCTGGCCGAGTGCTTGCCGGTATCCAGCCCGTGCCCGGCCGCTTCGGCGCCGACCAGCTCGACGCTCTCGTCGGGGATGAAGGCGTAGAAGGCGCCCATAGCGTTCGAGCCACCTCCGATGCAGGCGACGACCGCCTTCGGCAGGCCGCCGGTCTTGTCGATGATCTGCTCGCGCGCCTCGCGGCCGATGACGGCCTGGAAGTCGCGCACCATCATCGGGTAGGGGTGCATGCCGGCGACGCTGCCGATTATGTAATAGGTGTTTTCGACGTTCGTGACCCAATCGCGGATCGCCTCGTTCATGGCGTCCTTGAGCGTCTTCGATCCGCTCATGACCGAGCGCACCTCGGCCCCGAGCAGCTTCATCCGAAAGACGTTGAGCGACTGGCGGTGAATATCGATCTCGCCCATGTAAACGATGCAGTCAAGCCCCAACAGCGCGCAGGCTGTCGCCGTTGCGACGCCGTGCTGTCCCGCGCCGGTCTCGGCGATGATCCTGCGCTTGCCCATCCGCTTTGCCAGCAGCGCCTGCCCGATCGCGTTGTTGATCTTGTGGGCGCCGGTGTGCGCCAGGTCCTCGCGCTTCAGGTAGACTCGCGCGCCGCCCCAGCGATCCGAAAGGTTGGCAGCCAGCGTCAACGGCGTCGGCCGCCCGATGTACTCGCGCTGCAACTCCTCCAGCTCGGCCTGGAACGCCAGATCGACCTTCACCTGCGCGTACGACTCCGCCAGTTCTCGAATGGCCGGCATCAGCGTCTCCGGCGCGTAGACCCCCCCGAACTCCCCGAAACGTCCGTGTTCGTCAGGCAGGTTGCCTGTCGCAATGGGCCTGGTGGTTGTGCTTGTCATGTCCGATCCTTCCATGGAGATGAGGGCGTTCGTTCCCGATCCGTAGGGGCGGACCTATGTGTGCCGCCCGACAATAAGATCGGCGTTCAGCCGATCACAATCAAACAATCGCAATCCTCGTCAAACGCCGGACGCATCGAAGGCGTCATTGACGTATTGTGATCGGCTGAACGCCGATCCTATTGTCGGACGGACACACGGGTCCGTCCCTACG
>JBBECJ010000356.1:0-2234 GCA_040881885.1 Thermomicrobiales bacterium
CGGGATCGTCAGCGCCAGGAAAGGGACGAGCCAGATGGCGTAGTGTGGGTGGAAGAAGGTCAGGCTGAAGAGCAGCAGGAAGGCCGCCGCGCTGAATGGCACGTACTCCTCCGGCGTCACACCACGCTCGATGACCCACAGCAGGGCGATGATGTAGACAACCGGGAAGAGGAAGATCCAGTCGTCGAAGCGCAGGTACAACCCAGCGTCGAACCAGTACTGGAAGTGTTCGTAGGAGTTGAGAATCGTCAGCAGCGTGCTGCTGCCGGATGTCGCGTATCCTGCCAGCTCGACGAGCGCGACCAGTCCGGCCAGCAGACCGAGGAAGAGCGCAAGCTGGCGGGCCGATCGTCTGAAGGCCAGCAGGAAGAGCGGGATGATGATGACCGGGAAGAAGCGCGTCATCGTCGCGACGCCGAGCAGCGCCAGCCCGGCCAGCCTGCCGGCGTCGGTCGCCTTGCGGACAGCGATGACCGAGAGCAGCACGAGCAGGATCGGCAGGCTGTCGTGCCGCCCGTAGATGGCGGACGAGAAGATCACGAGTGGGTTGAGCAGCCAGAAGGCCGCGACCGCCAGCCGCTTGCCGGCCGGGACGAGCCGCGTCAGCGCCCAGGCGCAGGCCAGGTCGGCCAGGACATACGGCAGCTTCATCAGAAAGATGGCGCGGTAGAGATGGTCGTAGGCCAGGAAGCGCTCGTAGTCCTCGCGACTGGCGCCGACGCCGAGCGTCGAGGCCGTCTCCGACCAGATCGCGCCGCTTTCGGGCAGCAACGGGCGGACGATCAGCAGCCAGAGATTATGGACGGACTGGATGATGAACTGGCTCGTGAAGCCGAACCAGTCGTTGTGGTAGGCCGCTTCGTGGGCGCGTGAGTAGATCTGGTAGGCGTCGAAATGCAGCGTGAAGGGCATCACGGCCAGCCGCAGCGCCACCCCGGCCAGGACGACCAGCGCCATTCGCCGGGCCGTCTCGCCCGCCAGCCGCTCGCGGACATGCGCCCGCCGCAGCGTCTGCATCCTCACGGCGTTCCGCCGAATCCGGCTGCTCGCGCCAGCCGCAGCATCCCAAGCGAGAGCGGCAGCGCCGCCACCAGCAGCACGCGTTGCAGCACTGCCAGCCCGAGCAGCCCGGCCGCGCCGGCCCCTGTCGCGCCCGAGAGGGCGACGATGGCCGCTTCGCGCGCGCCGACGCCGCCGGGCAGCGGCACGAGCTGGCCGATCAGCAGCGGCAATGTCGCCAGCGAGAGCAGCGTCGTCAGGTCGGTCGGCAGGCGCAGCGCCCAGAGCAACAGCCCGACGACCCCCGCCTGCGCCAGCCACTTCGCCAGCGTCAAGACGCCGATGATCCTCCAGTCCACCCGTCCCCCAAGCGCGCGAAAGGCCTCCACGATCCTCTTCGCGCCGCGCGCGATACGGTCACGCCCGGCCAGCAGGAACAACACGCCGCTGATGACGGCCAGCAGCCCGATTCCAAACTGCGCCGTCCGGCCCAGCTCAGGGACGATATCGCCGATCCGGTCTGGACCGAGCAGCGCCAGCGCGATCGTCGAGCCGGCCAGCAGGACGAGAAAGTCCAGCCCCTGCTCGAATGCCAACGAGAGCAGCGAGCGCGACCAGGGTGCGCCGGCTGTCCGGTTGGCAAGGAACGCCATCGCCGGCGCCCCAAGGTACCCCGGCGAAGCATAGTTGACCAGTGAGGCCGACACGGTCAGATCCGCGGCCAGCAGCGGCGAGACATCCGTTCCCAGCGCGCGCATGACGACCCGCCAGCGGATGGCGTGGATCACCGGCAGCGCGACGCCGAGCATGACGACCAGCGGCAACGCCGCCAGCCGCGCGTCGCGGACGACTTCCCAGGCTCGCCCAGCCTGGCCCGAGAGCCAGAGCGCCAGCAGCGCAGCCGTCAGCCCGAGCCAGAACGCGGCCGGCACGATCAGCCGCGAACTGGTTGGCGCTGCCATCGGCTCCCCATCACGCGTTCGATGACTTCGCCCATGACCCGCGCCCGTGCCGCCGCGTCCGCATGTTGCGCGTAGACTTCCCGCCCGGCGCTCGCGATCCGCTCGCGCAGTTCTCCCGAACACAGCCGCTCGATCGCGCCGGCCAACGCCGCCGGATCGTCGGGCGGGACGAGCAGGGCACTGTCGCTCGCCGGCAAACCCCTCCCCAACCCCTCCCCTAGAAAGGGAGGGGCCTTAGCCGCTGATGATCTAATAGCCCCTCCCTTTCTAGGG
>JBBECJ010000357.1:0-2222 GCA_040881885.1 Thermomicrobiales bacterium
CTGGGGAGCGTACGGTGTCCGGGCAACGCCGACCTGGGCGCTGATCGGAGCCGACGGCTCGCTGGTTCACCGGCAGGTCGGCGCGGTGACGAGCGCGTCGGCTGTCGAGCGGATCGAGGCGTTGCTTGGGTCGTGAGTCGGGACGCAGGACGCGGGACGCGGGTCGCGGCGTGAAGTGCGTCGCGGCAGTACACGCTAGCTCCAACCCGAGTCCCACGTCCCGCGTGCCGCGTCCCGTCCAGTGACCTCCGTCGAAACCGCGCCACTGGCGTTGGCGATTCTGCTGGCGGCGTTGGGCGGGTTGTTGTCGTTTCTGTCGCCGTGTGTGTTGCCGCTGGCGCCGGGCTATCTGGGGTATCTGAGCGGGACGGTGGTAGGCGGCGACGTCGCGCCGAAGCGGCGCGATCTGCTGCTGCACGCGCTGGCGTTCGTGCTGGGGTTCGCGGTCCTGTTCACGATCGCCGGGATCGCGCTCGGGCAGTTCATTCTGAGCGTTCAGGATGGGTTGGAATATGTGCGCTGGATCGGCGGGGTCGCCGTCATCGTGGTTGGGCTGCACACGATCGGCGTCTTTCGGATCGGGCTGCTCGACCGGCAGGCCAGGTTCTCCGGCCAGGATCGCTTGCCGCGCAACCGGCTCGTCTCATCGTTCCTGCTCGGCGTGTTCTTCGGGGCTGGCTGGTCGCCGTGTGTCGGTACGATCCTGACCGGCATCTTCGCGCTGGCGGCGACACAGGGGACGCGGGCCGGCATTCTGTTCTTCACCTACGCGCTCGGCCTGGGCATACCGTTCATCGTGATGGCTTTTGCCTTCGGCTCGATGTCGGGCTGGCTGCGGGCCGTCAATCGCCACTACCGGCTGATCTCGATCGTCTCTGGCGTCTTCCTGATTCTGATCGGCGTCCTGCTGCTGACCGACTCGTTCGCGCGGCTGGCGGCAATCGGCCCGCCGATCGAGCCGCCATTCCTGAATTGAGTTCAGCTACCCGATCTGACGAAGCTGACCGACTCGACGTCGAGTTCGTGCCCCTCGGGCAACGCCGAACGCCAGCGCCATTCGCCCGCGGTCGCGGTCAGGAGGCGTCCTCCGGAGCAGATGGCCCAGATCGTGTTGTCGGGAGCGGCGACGAAGAGTTCGACCATGTCAGGCATCGGGGTGTCGATTCCGTCTGAGGCTGGTTCCCACGTGTCGCCGGCGTCGGAGGAGACGACGATCCTGCCGTTCTGGCCGACATTCGGCGCGGGTCCGGCCAGGACGAGTTCCGAGTGTGTTGGCGGGATGATTGTCGCGCGGGTGTAGTCGGTTTCGAGCTTGTGCCAGGTCGCGCCGCCGTCTCGCGAGCGGGCGATGCCGCCGAACTTGTGCTGCTCGTCGTCGCGCCACTCGTGCTTGATCGACGCATAGCCGAGCGAGGCGAACAGCAGGTTCGGGTCGTTCGGGTGGCTGGTGATGTGATGCAGGTCCTCGTCATACAGGACCTTGACGTACGACCATGTTTCGCCGCCGTCGCGGCTGTCAAGCAGGCCGCCGACTTCGACCGACGCCAGGAGCCGCTTTCCCTCTCCGGTCGCGTGGATGTTGCGGACGGCGCCGGCGCGCGGGGAGTAGGGCAGGAACCACTTCTCGATGCCCTCAAGCTCCAGGATGCCGGACAGTTCGCTCCACGACTGACCGTCGTCCTGGCTGCGGAAGACTCGGCCCGGTTCGGCGCCGGCCAGGATCGCGCCGGGTTGGTGCGGATCGGGGGTGATGCAGCGGAACGCCGACGCGGCCAGACCGTCGTTGGCGGCGTCCCAGGTCTGGCCACCGTCCGCGCTGCGGAACATGCCGTTGCCGTAGCTGCCGGCCAGGACGATGTCGGCGGCGCCGTTGCGCCAGGCGTGGATGGCCCAGACGCGCTCGCCGTCGAGCCCGAGCGGTTGAATGTCGCCCTGTGTCAGGCGGTAGACGCCGTTGGTGGTTCCGATGTAGGTGTCGAACATTGGGAGGCTCCTTTGCGCTGATGGAGTGGATCGTGGGGTCTCATGATGGGGCAACGGAGAAAACATTTCAATGCGTAGGGACGGACCCGTGTGTCCGTCCGACAATAGGATCGGCGTTCAGCCGATTACAATCCGGCAATAGCAATCCTCGTCGATCGCCGAACCCGTCAAGGGGACATTGTTCATTGTGATCGGCTGAACGCCGATCCTATTGTCGGACGGACACACGGGTCCGTCCC
>JBBECJ010000358.1:0-2208 GCA_040881885.1 Thermomicrobiales bacterium
ATATGCGTTCATCCTCGTAGGGACAGGTCTGATACGCAATCCACGAGGACGAATGTGCGTACTCCTTGTCGTCCTGGACTATGGTTCAGGACGACAAGGAGTACGCACATTCTCTCGACGAGCTCCGACTGGAACCTGCCCCTGCGAGGTGGCCGCCAAACGCAACGAGACGTGGGAATCCCCACGTCTCGTCCATCGTCGTTTATTGCGGGAGGCTGGCCTAGCGGCCGGTGGCCTCCTTGCGGCGGCGTTTGTGCTCTGCCTTACGGATCTTGGCGCGGCGCTGCTCGCTCTTGCTGACGAAGCGGCGCTTGCTGCGGAATTCGCGCAGCTTGCCGGACTTCTGCATTTCCTTCGTGAACCTGCGCAGCAGGCCCTCGAAACTCTCGCTCTCGCGAAGCTCAACCTTCATGTCGTTACCACCCCCCTTCATGAGGACTCGTTCAGATATGTGTTCAATGCCAGGCCGGAGGCCGGTGAATCGGGACGCACGGAAAAACGGCGGTCCCTCCGGACGGACCAATTGTACAGCACCAATCCGCCATCTGCCGCTTTTGGCTCCTGGACCGGAACGTCCAGTTGGATATACTCGGTTCGGGAATGGCGCGGAATCGGGGACAGGTAGCAGGTGGCCGATCGAGTTGGCGTGATCTACTGCGGGTCGTGCGGGGCGATGAACCCGCGCACGAACCACTTCTGCTCCGCCTGCGGGCACCAGCTCGTAGACGCCTACCACGCCTCCGAAGGGCTGCGGGTGTATGTCACGCCCGACCCTAGCGCGCCGCTGGTTGAAATCCTCGATTCCGGGGCCAGCATTACGGTCGTGGACACCGACGAAGACATCCCGGCTGACTTTGTCAAGATCACGCTCGACGATGGCCGGCTTGGCTACGTGCGGCTGCGCGAGGTCGAGGCAGCGATCGGCGACGACAGCAGCCCGACGCGCCGTGAGCCGATCGGCTGCGTGACGCCGACCGCCCTGCTGGCCGTGATCGCGCTCCTGATCATGACCTCGGTCCTGATGCTCGCGATTGCCGTGCGCTCGTCCAACGACCAGGGAGGGTTGATCGCGGCGCTCGCGTGTCTCTTCGTCGTCCCGTTCCTGTTCGTTGTCGTCGGATTTTATCTCTACGTCCGCAAACGCGAAGAGGAGCTGCTGGCCGGCGCTGAGGACAACGAGTCGTCCGCGGTCCGTGAGCACGCGCATGAGCCGCTGGGCGACTGAGGCAGGCCGCCAATGGACGTGACGGCAACCGTCGAGGGAATCCGACGCTATACGATTCACGGCCAGCCCTATGCCGTCATCTACTTCAGCCGCGACGACAATCGAGACAGCATCCAGCAGGCGCAACTGAGCGAGGACGCGTTGCCACCCGGCCTGAGCGTCGGTGAAACGATCGTCATGACCTACATTGGCGCTGTCGTCGCCGGAGTCCGCCGCGCGTAGCTCCGCCATGTCGTTCGATTAGCGCAAGCAAGGAGGGCCGATTGGCCCTCCTTGGGTCGTCATGCACGGGAACGAGCCGGCTACGGCCGGTGTTGCTTCGGCATCGCGCGCAGAAGCGCGGTCAGCGACTCCTTGAGACCGTAGCGCTCTTCGGGACTGAGCCTTGCCAACGCGAGGACGGCGCTGTCGCCCTGGGCCGGCATCAACCGCTCGACGAGGTCGCGGCCGTCGTGGGTCAGGTTGTTGAGGACGACCCGCCGGTCACGCGCGTCGTTCATTCGATAGGTGATGCGCTGCTTGACGAGCCGGTCGAGAATGCCGGTGATTGTCGGCGTCGAGACGCCAAGCCGGCGGGCAAGATCCGATACGCGCGTCGGTCCCTCGTGGTAGAGGATCGTCATCACACGCAGTTGCTGCATCGTGACCTGAGCGTCCGACCAGGCTTCTGAAATCTCGTGGGCTGAGGGCTGTAGTCGCTGAAACGTTTCGCGTAGCAGGTCGGCCAGGTCGTCGAGCGCGACGTAACCGTCGATGTTTGAATACCCCTGAGAGATAAGTGTTGACTCCGCCGCCATACTACTGCCTTTCAGTCGGTGGTCTGCCCGACCGCATGTCTCGATCGTTACTGTGAGCATAGATATTGGGGCAGGCATCGGCCATATGCTGTTGGTACCGTTTGCACGGATGCGTCGGTACAAACGAAACAGCAGGGCGATTGCAAAGTCGTGAGAATCAACCGATTTCGCCACTGCCACGTCGCG